>NZ_JALJRC010000019.1:0-104508 GCF_024519925.1 Cytobacillus sp. Bac17
TTAAGCCGTGCGCAAAAGGAGAGAAAGCGCGCACAAACGGAAGAAATGCGCGCGTAAAAGACCGGAACCCGCGCAAACCCAAAGGGTCCGCGCATAAATTCCATTAAGCCGCGCGCAAAAGGAGTGAAAGCGCGCACAAACGGAAGAAATGACGCGTAAAAAAAACTGGGACCCGCGCGAACCAAAGGTCCGCGCATAAACCCCATTAAGCCACGCGCGAAAGGAGGGAAAGCGCGCACAAACGGAAGAAATGCGCGCGTAAAAGACCGGGATCCGCGCGAACCCAACAGAATCGCACACAACTTCAAAGAATCCGAGCGCCAAAGGAGGAAGCTGCCTACACTCACGAATTATCCGGACTCAATTGTACCAGTAACTCCCATTCCATAAAACCTCAGCAGGACAAAGATAAAAGAAGAGCTGACTCAACCCTGAGCCAGCTCTTCATTTCTATTTAGTTATGTGCCAGATCCATTTCCTGAACCGCTCGCGCCTGGAGTGCCGCTGCCAGTACCTCCAGTACCTCCAGTACCTCCAGTACCTCCAGTACCTCCAGTACCTCCAGTACCTCCAGTACCCGCTCCATTTCCTTCTCCGGTACCGGTATTGCCATCTCCGGAACCTTCACCATTACCTTCACCGTTTCCGGCTCCTTCACCGTTTCCGGAGCCATCCCCGGAACCTTCACCTTCACCATTTCCAGAACCGTCGCCATCTTGGTTTCCGTCCTGGCCGTCTTCACCATTTTGTCCTTCTTGACCTTCCTGTTCCTCTTCGCCAGTTCCATCTTGTCCTTCACCTTCAGTTTCATCTTCTTCGATGACGCCTGGATCAGGGATTTCTACTTTTACAGAGGCAGGATCACTTTGCTGATCACCTTTAAATGCTGTTACTTTAAAGGTATAAACAGCTCCTGGCTGAGGGTTGGCAATTTTTAAGCCTTTTTCAGAAGTGACGCTAAGCTGCTGATCTCCGCCTTCATTTACGGATACCGTCACTTCAAATTGAGTGCCTTCTGCGTCTGGGTATTCCCATGATAATGCAATTTCATTTGTCTCCTGGTCAAAGTTCGCTGACAGGCCAGAAGGGGAGTCGAGTTTATCAAACTTCTCAGACACTTGTGTCGGAGCATTGCCTTTTACAGCATATTCATAAATGATTTGGTCCTTAGGTGTAAATTGGCTTGCCCGTTTGGCAGGGTTGCTTCCTTTTTCAATGGCAACCTCCTCCACGGAGTTAGGGACCTTGAAGTCTTCTGTTTCTTTTCCTTCTGAAACATGTGCCATTAGACTGCTGAAAAGTCTTTGCGCAATTTTTTGCTCATCGCCTGCAGGGATATAGTTTTTTCTATCCTGATAGCCGGTCCATATAGCTGCTGTATAGTTCGTCGTATAACCTGCAAACCATGCATCAGGCACAGCACCACTAGGAATTCCCCATTCCTGTTCCTGTTCATCAGTGTAGTTTGTAGTTCCTGTTTTTCCTGCTACAGGCAATCCTTGAACATCTGCCTGTCGGCCAGTTCCATATGAAGATTTAACTACACTTTTCAGCATGTCACTAATCATAAATGCTGTATAATCTTTCATCACTACTTCAGACTCTGGTTTCAAGTCAAGCTTCGTGCCGTCACGCATTTCAATTTGCTTGATGGCATGAGGCTCAGTGTAAAAGCCATTATTCCCAAAAGCACTGTATGCGCCGGCTACCTGCAGAGAGGAAACCTCATATGCGCCGATAGAATATGACTCATACATTTCTTCCATTGGGATGCCTAATTTATTGGTGAATTCTAAAGCCTTATCAGTTCCTACTTCCTGAAGTGTTTTCAGGGCCGGGATATTACGTGAACGGGCGAGGGCTTCACGCATGGACATAGGGCCCATATGTTTTCCGTCCCAGTTATTAATTTTTGTTCCGCCGGAATATGTGTGGGGTTCATCAACAATAGTCTGGTAGGTTCCCCATTTTAGATACTCGATTGCTGGGCCATAATCGACAATCGGTTTAAAAGTTGAACCAGCATGTCTTTTTTGATCTACAGCATAGTTAAACCCGCGTTTTACTTCCTGGTTGCGACCGCCGCCAATTGCTCTTATTTCACCAGTTTTTGTATCCAGCAGAGTGATTCCTGCCTGGAATTCGTCATCTGGATACGCTACCGCTGCATCAGTGTTTAAGATGTTTTCTACGTGTTTCTGTGCATTTGGATCCAGGGTCGTATAAATTTTTAATCCATCAGAATATGGGTTAAGATCCGGGTATTTCTTTTCTACTTCATCCAAGACAACATCGATGAAAGAATCATATTTTGATTCGTTTGTTTCTCTTTTCTCTTCAGCCACAAGTGTAGATTCCACAGGAACTTTTTGGGCTGCTTCCATTTGTTCTTTTGTAATGAAACCATGCTGATTCATCAGTGAAAGGACAATATTTCTTCTTTTTTCTGCCTTGTCAGGATGATCGAAAGGATTATAATTGTTCGGGCTTTGCGGCATGCCGGCTAAGAGGGCCGCTTCATGCAGCTCCAGCTCATCTAGTTCTTTATCAAAGAAGATTTTCGATGCCGTTAAAACTCCATGCCCTTCTGACATGTAAATCTTGTTCACATACATCTCAAAGATTTCCTGCTTTGTATACTTGCGCTCAAGCTGGAATGCGAGCCAGGCTTCCTGGGCTTTCCTGCTTAGTGTTTTTTCATTATTTAAGAAGGAGTTCTTTACCACCTGCTGGGTAATCGTACTTGCCCCTTCAGAACCAAATCCGCGAGTTACGTTGGCTATTACTGCACCGCCTAATCGAATTAAGTCCATGCCATTATGTTTGTAAAAGCGAACATCCTCAGTTGCCAAAAACGCGTCTTCCACTAGTTTTGGTATGTCTTCATAAGCGACATAATCACGGTTTTCGGAGCCTACATCAGTAATGAATTCGCCCTCCATATCGTAAATCTGTGAAGAAATTGGATCCTTCAGCAATTTTTCATCAAGCTTTGGTGCGTCTTTCACCATAAAAGCAAAAGCGCCTGCTCCTATAAGCATTCCAGCAATCCCGAGGGCAATTAAAATTAGGAAGATACGTTTAAAAGTGCCTGTGCCTTTTTTTCTGCCCTTCTTTTTAGGCTTGGATTGCTGTTTGCGGCGCTCCTCTCTTGATTGATATTTTTCAGTCATATCTATGTTCATCCTTTCTTGACAATGGAACTGTAAAAAAACTTATTTAAGGGTATAAAGATAATCTATTATCTTAATATAGTCAATTCTGGGCTGAAATCCAAGCGGAATGTGGTGGCCATGCATTTCGATTTCCCCCTTGGTAATTGATTTTCTTCCCCCAGCCTTCATTCTCTCCCAGTATGAGAGCAAATAATGTGCCTCTAAAAGGAAAACTTCTTCGGTAGCAGAAAAGCGGAGAAGAACAAAACAAATCCCTTGCTGGGCTAATACCTTCTCCATGTGCTTCACCTGGTGTTCATGAAAATTCTTGAGAGGGAAGGAGGTCGTGTTCTGAGTTTCTTTTGCTTCAAAATCAATATATCTCCCTTTATACACACCATTATAATCTGTTGTTGATGCTTGTTTGAAATATGCTTCTTTAATAACGGCCGCACTTCTCTTTGGATAATCAACCTGGACGATTTGAACAGGCGTTGGTTTTTTATGAATAGTGGCTATTCCATGTTCCAGATAGAATTCATTCGTTTCGTTTATATCTTCCTCCAGTGTCATTCCACGATTGCTGTAGGTCCATTTCTTCTCTGGTGTTAATTTTTTGGCGCTATTGGGAGAAGGAGTATATCTCCTGCCATTAGGATAATGGAAATTCATGCATTCACCTCGTTTTAAACTACTCCCTATAATAACAAAAGTAAGCATGATTTGGTTGAATAAAAAGTTCTAAATAACAAAGTATATAGGAAACTCCATTTGAGCGTTACTTTCCAGTTTTATTCGTTTTACAGAGTCATTTGGAGTGTCTGCCTGCTGGCCAAATACAGACCATTCATTTTCTGAGGTGAAATGCGATGTTTCTTCCTGGGAAATTCTTGAATAGCCATGAGAAAAAGGAACAGGCAATAATGGATCATATTATGAAGATGACTGCAAAATATAATCTGGACAATATTTCAAGAACGGAAGCATATTTCAGATTTTATAAAAAGCATCCTGAGATACGCTGGGCGTTTCTTGCCTCCATGGTGTCTCGAAATGCCGGCTGGAATATGTGTGATCTTGAAGGAAGCTGTTTTCCTAAATTGATAGGAAAGAAATTGCGGGACATGCTTTATATTACATATGAAAGGGCCAATTGGCTGATTTTTCAGGATGCATTTCCGCAATTGCTCCTCTATCATTATTCGACGAAAATAAATAGGCCAATGTTTCATTTATTAAAAATTTTTCGTGTATCGGCATTTATGGAACAGGAGTGGCTTTCTTTCTGGAAAAATAGAAATAAAAAGAGGTTAATGATTTCACTGATTATCAATGAACAAAATGTTATCCAAGAACCTGTAATGGAACATGAAATTTATAAGAATAAAGTTTTTCATACATTGCTTTTTTCCTTTCAGGACTATCTTCATTTCAGTTCTGTAATCTTCCCTACTTGTAAAGGGGAATTATACGGGGCAAGTGTCAATGGTTTCCGCTCGGTGTCGAAAAGAATTGATCTTGGAAAACGGCTGGCAGAAATCTTATTTGACACCAGCTATTATGGGGACGTGTATGAATTTGCTTCAGGCACAATTCATACTGGTTCAAGGCATGATTATGAGAAATACTTTAAGGGAAGACAACGGAGAACCACCCCTTTCTTACGCTGTACATACCCGATAATCACCCATCACATTCATCAATTTAATGATTGGTCCGAAAAAAAACGCATTAAAAGTAAATGGGCATCTGAATCGGTTGTCTTAAAGCACCCTGTCCATATTACCAAATGGTATTTGCATAAGCAGAAACAGCTTCATACTGCTGCAAAGCTGGGGAAATTATTTCGCTTGCTTTGTTAGCGGAAAAGTGAAAAAAAGCAAGGAATCCCTTGCTTTTTACAATGTCTATGAAATTATAAAATATATCAATGTGGATAACTTTGATGAAAAAATATCTGCATCCAGCTCCAGCGCCTAGCCCCTCGGGTCATAAGCCAAATCACTCCAGAAATCAGGATTTCCTGCGTGATTCGTCTTATGCCTGTCGGGGCTGATCAAGGCGCTTCCGCCTTTGTTCTTTTAAGTTGAAGGGCGGTCAGGGCCTTCAAGCTTCTTATTGCCATAGCCTGTTTTTGTTTCTTCCAGCTTTTTCGGCTGTGCTTTATTTTGTTTTTCTTTTTTTGCCATTACATTACACCTCCGTTAATTAGTTTGTTCAATGACGCTGTTTTCATTCTTCCGGGGGCTGTCGAAACCATGTTGCTGCCATGCAAATAAGTACTTTCTTTGACGAATCACTTCTAGTTTTGTCATGCATGGAGGAAACCTACAAACGAAATAGAATTATGTAGGCACACAGCAAAATTTTCACTGTATCCTTCGTCGTATTTATTGCAGGAAGCAAGGAGAAAAAGAAATCGGGAGGTTTTTTGTATGCAGGGAAAAATGGTAGAAAAAGATGAATTGCTGGCCATGCTTACAGAAATATATGATCAGCTGGAAGAGCTTGAAAATGTCCTGGAGTCTAATTTGTCTGGACTTCGCCAGGATTGGTATTATGAACAGTCAGAAAAACTGGAGGTTTGCGAAAGCAGGCTGGAAGCGATTGAAGAGGGCATGACGGTAATCAGGTCTGAGGCAGACAATATAGAAGATGCAAAAAGGTCAGCAGCAATGAAGCTTGAACTTGGCTTCTAAGTGGCATAGAATAGCAGTATCCTTCAGTAGCTAATGTTGACTAGCTACTTTTATTTTTTTTATAAAGCGTATAAGATCTGAAGTTAGATAACTGTCTAGCTCCTGGCGCCATCGGCTCTCGGGTCTAAGCCAATCCGTCCAAAAGGTTAAAGAGTCTTATGTATGAGGCCCACAGGACATGGAAGGCTTCGTCAGCATAAACATCGCACGACCGAAAGCGATAGCTTTTGGGAGGATGTGGGTCATGCAGACGTTGCCACAGGACGTGGCGTTTTTAGTCTGAGTGCCTTTATTAAGCGGGCGCCTTCCGCTATTCTAATTGGAGTTGATGCTGAATGGTTGATGAAAATTCCCTGCTGCAAATGACAGAACAGCTGCTTGAATGTGTAGAAATCTCAGACAGCAGGTTTAAAAAGGTTAAGGAATCAGGTGAAAAGGGTGATTTTTATAATGAAGTCAAACCTTTTGCCGATGATGTTAAATCCATAAATGAAAGATGGAAAGAAGAAGCCCTGGTGTGGATTGGCATTCATAAACCCCGAAATCTTTATCCTCAGCAGATTGAATCTGCTGCTGAACATATTGAACTGGTCTCCATTCAGGCATTTTTCCCTGAAACAAGCAAAACCAGGTTCATTAATTATGTTAATTCGGCCGTGTATGTCCTAAAGCAATTGATAAAATTAGTAGGTGAAGAAAAAAAAGGGAACCTGAAATAGGGTCCCTTTTTTAAATATTTCTTATGCATTTACTGAATCCTGGAGGGTGTTATCTTTGTAGCTTTCCGGAACGGCCGCTCCTTGAGCTTCAAGCTCACGAACGAGATTTCGATAATCTGTACTGGAAATTTCATTATGGATATAGGCCTTTTTAGCAAAATCCAATAATTCATTAACATTTTCAGGAGTATACTCCCGCAGCTGATGAAACTTCATTTTTAGTTCGTGAACATTCATGATATTGCCTCCTCAGAATATTGATTCGCGGAGAAATTTCTTCCCCGCAGCCCGGTAAATGAAAAAGGGGACAAGAAACTGTTTTGTTTTTTATATCCTATCATGAAAATTTATTTTTCATCGTTTTTAAAAAAATCAAACTTCCGACATGATTCTTCATAGTTAGACAAAAACGGAAACCGCTTCCATTTTTAATGTTAATTGATCCTTCACATTCTGGGCAAAACTTTCATATATTATATTGGTGATAATTAGAAGGCTTTTGCCTGGAATTATTGCTAATATACTTATATTTTTTGAATGGGGAGGATGTTTGCCCATGTTTGGCCGAGTAATGAATAGAGCGAGCCATCTGCAGCCGTACGGCCATTTAAATCAAAGTATATACATGGATCCATTTTATATGGGGCCGAATGGCCAATTTTATATGAGGCAGCAGCCAATGCAGAATTATAATAATTCTGCTGGACAGTATAACCCTTATTATTTGCCTTATAATATGGAGTATCATCAGCCGCCTCAGATGGCAGGATTGCAGCAGCAAAATTATTCACCAAATCCCTATCCGCAGCATAACTATGACCAAGGATACTACGCAAAGACCGGTTCGAAAAATGCTGGTGTTTTTCAAAACCCATTAGAATCTGAAGATTATTACGGAACTCAGGCAAGCAAGTCCGCTGCGCAGCAGATGCCGTATATGAATCCGTATCCTAAACAATCATTCATTCCTAAACAGCCATCTGGAGTGCAAAGCATTATGAATTCCTTTAAAGCCCAGGATGGTTCGCTTGATCTCAATAAAATGGTGGATACCGCAGGTCAGATGATGTCAGCTGTAACGCAAGTGTCATCGATGGTAAAAGGGATTGGCGGAATATTTAAAGCTTAACTGATCATGGCCGAATAGGCCTTTTTTTTATCTCTTATTTTAATGGCATGGAATTATATATAAAAATCAGACTTGAAAAAAAATTAAATATATTTGAAAATAAAATAGCTGGTCTATTTTTTGCGACTCCCATTGTATAGGAATTATTATCCAGGAGAATTTAACGCATGATTGACAAAATTTAGATAAAAGTGAAAAGATAGAAAAATGGCTCATGGTCATAAAGGGGGATTTGTATGGTTCGTGCTCTTCAGCAAATATTTATCATATTTATATTAATTTTGCTTCTTGCGGCATTGCCAAAAATTATTTCTGTTGATCCATCAAACGGGAGTCTTGATTGGAGCTTTGAAAGTCTACCGCAGATTTATGGAGATTTTATTAAAGAAGTAAGCGGGGGCAGCCTGGGTACCTATCAGCTCGGCCGGCAAACTCGTCCTATAGCCGAGGATATTGCTGATAACTTTACTACCAGTCTGCTAATTGTATTGATTGCTGTGAATGCTTCCTTAGTTATAAGTCTTATTTTCGGGGTATTTATCAGCCGTTTCAAACTAACTAAGCTTTTTGGTGCATTCTTGAATATCCTTGCGTCCATACCCGACTTTATCATCATTGTAATGTCTATGATTCTCGCCGTTAAAATATATAAAATGACGGGGATCAGAGTGATCTCACTAAGGCCGGATGGAGGAGCCCTTAACACCTGGTTTCCAACAGTGCTCGCAAGCTTAGCTCCAACTCTATATCTATTTAAGCTTGTTTCGGTAAAATATTATCAAACAAGCGGGGAGGACTATATAAAGACTGCAGTTGCTAAAGGAATGAGCTTGAATTACATAAATTTTCAGCATGTATTTAAAAATTTGGAGCCATTTATTAAATCTGAGCTAATCAAAGTGATTTCCCTGGCGATTGGCAATCTCTTCATTATTGAACATATTATGAATGTCTCCGGCATAACTAAATTTATTTTTCAGAGCAATGAGGTCCAGCCGATCGCAATTGGCTTGTTTGCCATGCTTTTGATTTCTCTAATTGTCTATATTTCTAACAGGCTCATATTCTATCTGTTTAAACGGGGTTTTATCTATGAATAAGCTGCTAAAAATAAATTACTCCTTGATTATCGGAATTCTTATGGTTGCAGGCTTGCTTTTTTTCAGTATATTTGGGCCTTATCTTGCACCGCATTCATTGACTGCAGCACTGGAAACACAATATACAAACGGGAAGGTTTTGGCCCCGCCATTAGAGCCCTTTGAATCACCCTCCTATCCGCTGGGGACAGACAAATGGGGCTACGACCTTTTGTCCATGATTTTATATGGATTAAGATACACTGTTTTTATTGCAGCTGCTGTTACGATGATTAAAATGGCTTTCGGAACAATCATCGGTTTGTATGCTGGCACATTGAAACGGACACCAGGCTGGCTGATTGCTTTTGAAAATGCCTGGAGCTATGTTCCGCTGTTTCTGATCCTGTATTTTTTCCTGGCGCCAATAAGCTTCAACAGCAGCCTTAAACAAAATGTATTAATAGTCTACTTTATAGTTATTGCGTCGATCATCAGCATTCCTAGCATCGTATCATCTGTAAGACTTAAAACCGCTGAATTATATAAGTCCGTTTATATCGAAGCGGCCAAAGCACTGGGTGCTGGAAAACACCGTTTGATTTGGAAGCATCTATTTCCTCAGTTAAAGGAAACTTTCCTTGTTATGTTTATACTTGAAATTGTGTATGTGATTGCTCTTATGGGCCAGCTGGCGCTTTTAAATATTTTTGTCGGCGGAACCATTATGAGATTTGACCCCATCATATACCTATCAGCCACAAAAGAGCTCGCAGGGCTGGTTGGGCAGGCGAGGTTGAATATCTATGGAAACACTCATATATTAGTTGCGCCACTTGCGGTCCTTTTATATACAACAGTATCCTTCAGCCTTCTGGCAAATGGATTGAAGAATCGATTTCAGTCAAATTATCAGCGTACACCGTGGATTAGGACAGGGCATGAACCATTAATTCAGCCTTCCAGAAAACAATATGGCCGAAAAAAGAGATTTTGGTCATTTTCTGCCCCAAAAGCAGCCTTTTCTTCACTAGTCATTGCTTTTGCTGGTGCTGGAATTTATGTAATGGCAGCAAAAGATGCCAATATTGGCGTTAAAAGCGGCAGCCACTCGGATTACAACATTGATCTGAAAATGAATGGCGAAGGTTATTTCACTGCCAATGCTAATATCCAAGTGAAAAACCAATCAAATAAAGAATGGGAAGACCTTGTATTTTATTTCATTCCAAACGTTTTTGCAGAGGGACATACATTTGATTCAGTCGAGGGAACATCTGAGGCAGATATCGGGAAGGTAACAGTGAACGGGCAAAAAGCGTCATTTATGCTAAAGGGTGATACGTTAACTATAAAGTTAAAACCTGAAATGAAAGATAAAAGAAGACATAATGTAAAGATCGAATATGGATTTACAGTCCCTGACAAAGGCAGCCGCTTTTCAAAAGTAGACACAAACTATTATCTTGCTCAATGGTACCCTATGGCTGCAGTTTATCAAAAAGGCAAATGGAATAAAGAGCCGTATATGGAAGGACTGGAAACATTTCATACAGGCTTCTCTGATTTCAACGTTTCCTATAAGCTTCCGAAAGGGTATTCTCTGGCTTCCACAGCAGACAAAGACCCTGCAGAAGGGAAGAATGAAGGGCATATTAAAGCCAAAAAGGTCAGGGATTTCTTCATTGCTGTCATGAAGGATATGGAAGTTCATGAAACGGAAGCGAAAGACGGCGTGAAGGTCAGATTGTTTTCAAGAAGCAATCATGACAAAGACCCTGTAGCTTCATTGACACTGGCCAAAAATGCATTAACATTCTATCAGGATCATATTGGAGACTACCCGCATGAGCAGCTTGACATCGTTTTAGATGATGGACAATTTATGGAATATCCCGGTATTGTAACCATTAACCCTTATATTGATGATAAGAGATTTTATGATATATCTATTGTTCATGAAATTGCGCATCAGTATTTTTATGGAGTAGTGGCCAATGACCCCTACAATAATGCGTGGATTGATGAAGGAATTACTGAATTTGCCACCTCTATGTATTTCTATGCAGGTCAAAACCAGGCTGAAAGACAGGCATTTGGCATTTCCCATTTTCGAATGGAGGCCATTGAAGAAGCTGGACTTGGAAGGCAATATTCAAATGTGCCGGTTAATGAGGTAAAGCATTCAGGCTATATCTATGGGCAGCCTTCTCTGGAGATTTTACAGATGATTCAGGAAAAATATACCCTAAAAGGAGAATCCCCTAAAGCCGTGGGGATGCAGTTCCTGTCAGATTATTATCAAAATTTCCGTTATAAAGAGGTCGATACAAAGGAGTTTATATCCTTCACAAAAGATTACTTCAGTGTTCCGACCGGTTATTTCAATAATTGGATTGATACATCTAAACTAGACAGCTAATTAGTTCATTTAAACAAAAACAAGCAGTCATTGAGCCTGCTTGTTTTTGTTTAACCAGGCCGCATTAGTGAATTAATTTTACCTGGCTTGCAGGCAGGATCAGCTTTCATCGATTACGATTCTTTTTCCCTGCTGCTTTGGCACCGTGATTTGCAGAAGGCCGTTTTGGTAAACTGCCTTTACTTTCTTTTCATTAACTGGCTGGGGAAGCGGAACGGTCCGGCTGGAACGCTGCATGCTTTGCTGTCTTCTGAAGATTTTATTTTTCTCATCCTCTTCTGTCACCATCTCAGAGGACTTGACAGAAATAGTTATATAATTGTCCAGGATGTCAATTTGTATTTGCTCTCTATTTATTCCTGGAAGTTCTGCACTAATGATATGTTCTTTTTCGGTTTCCGCAACATCGACATGAAAGGAAGAAGAATTTGGGAAGGGATTCTTAAAGAAATCATCCATGGTCTGCAGAAATCCTCTAACGGGTTTTTCATGAAAAAGCTGATTCATCGATTTCATTAAATCACCAAAAGGCTCATTTCGGTCTTTTTTCTTTGGATCCTCCATATATACATCCATCCCCTCTCAAACAGGATTTTTCAACATATCCTATGCTGCCAATTGGGTGGATGTTCCTGTTGAGCAAATAAGGTTAAAAGAAAAGCGGAAGCGCCCTTTGGAACAAGTAAAACCGCTTGTTCCTGCGACTGCGAGAACCTCCAAGGAAGCTTTCCTTTGGTGCTCACGGCCGAAACCTCGAGGGAGTAAACGCTTGAGCTGGAAAATAGAAAAAACCGCATAGGCGGTTTTTAAAAGATTGTCTCTAAGAGCTGATCAGGGTTTATGATTAAATGTCCATCCTGATCTGTTTCAATTAACTTTTCTTTTTTCATTTTGGTTAAAGTCCTGCTGACCGTTTCCCTTGTAGTGCCAATCATATTGGCGAGGTCTTTATTGGTGAAGTCCCCTTTTAAAAGAAAGCTGCCGTTTTCAAGCGTTTTTCCATGCATTTTGGCTAGACGGACAAGTAATTTGATAATTTGTTCATAAGTATTGTTTAAAATTTGCGCTTCCAGCCGCTCCTGAAGATCAACAATCTTCTCGCCCAGAACTTTAAACACCTTAATGCATAGCACGGGATTTTCAATTAGTACCTTTTCAAATTGCGAAATTGGTACAACGACGAGTTGAGCATTTTCAAGCACCTCCGAAAAAGCCGGATATCCCCCTTTTCTGAAAAATCCTACGTGAGGAAACATCTCGCCTTTTGTTAAGATGGCAACAATCTGCTCTTTTCCATTAATATCACTTCTATAAATTTTAACTCTGCCGTTGTTAATAAAATAAACATTATCCAGCGGGTCATCCTGAAGAAAAACATGGCTTCCTTTTTTCCAATCCCGTGAAATTGATATCTCTACCACTTTATCGAGCTCTTCATTGTTCAGTTCTTTAAATAGAGAGAACTGGGAAAGAACTCCCTTAATTTCTTCTGCTCTCATAATCCACCTCTTGCGTCTGTCCTATAAAGCTTATTGTAACAAAAAACATTCATGACGTTCATATAAAGAAAAGCTTATTTTAAAATCTGTTCCTTAAAGAAGATAGTCCGGCTGGGACGTCTAAATATATCGGACCTTCTTGGTGAAAAATGATTTTAATCCCTGAGCGAATATATTAAACGTTAAGATGGCACAGGTCATTGCAAATGCTGGGAAGAAAGGAATCCAAATCGGGCCTCTTATATCCTCAAAGGCTTTCATCAGCATCATAGGCCAAGAAATCGAATTATTGACCAATTGCCAATCTCCTCCCATGGATTGAACTAAATCCTGGGAAATAAAAATGCCGACAAACCCTAATTGACCAAGTAAAAACATGACTTTTCCAAGGTCTGTAACCATATATACAAGAAGCTTGCTAAATAGAAAAGGCAGATAGTATGTTCTGAAAAGCCTGTATGGTGAAGCTCCAGCAGCAATCCCTCCATATATATATTCCTTGGAAGAAATCTGATCAAATTCCAGCTTTATCATTTCTGCGGCACGGGGCATTTCTGCCAGACCTATAATTAGGAGCAGGAATAGGGGCCGGTGTTCAGTTAACAAAAATGGCGGAAGCATGGCAAGAAGCATGACAATGATGATGGTCGGAATATATGACAGCAGTCCATTAAGCCATTTAAGGAAGAGGTGGGTACCCATCCATTTTTTGTGCGCAAGAAAGGAGAGCGGAATTGCCAGTGTATATCTCAGGCCAGTTATACAGGCGACCAGCAAAATGGTTTCTTTTGCGCCCAATATAATCAGGCTGAGTAAATCCCTTCCGCTTTTGTCAGTGCCGAATATGTATTCCTCTGATGGCGGATAAGGCGGTATAACGGGCTTTTTATCCTCATTAAGGATGTAAGTAATCTTTGTTAACTCGCGGTCTACAAAAGGAAGATAAGGTCCGGCAAACGTGATTGCCAATAGTAGCATCAGAAAAACAGTTCCTGTGCAAAATAGGGCATGTCTCTTAAACCATATTAAAACGCGCATACTCCATCACGCCCTTCCTTTTGGCATGAGCCAGAATTTTGCTATCTGTGAAAGGATAATAGTAATAAACATGATAAAGAGGAAAGGGAGCATCAGGGACAGTGCCTTAATTTCATCATTAGATGTTATGCTGAATAGAAGCTCCTTGCCTGCCCCATTATAGCCAGCCAGCTTTTCAATGATTGGCAGACTGGATAGGATATAGAGCATCACCAGCTGCGCCTGGTTCAAAATGGGGGACCAGCAATTCCATAGCATATGCAGGAGTGCTTTAAAGTCGCCAAGCCCTTTTGCATAGGTGGTGCGCACATACTCTTCGCCCATTTCATTTTCAAGTGCAGCCGAGGTAAAACGGGACATATGAAGAAATGGAAACACGGATAAAGAAATGAGCGGCAGTAAAAAGCTATACCAATTTTCATGCCCATATAGCTTAAAGTAAGGAAGCCCTTGCTGCATTAACAGAATCAGAAGGTATTGAATGGCAATAAAAAGAAAAAAATCGGGTATGGAAGAAAACAGCCAGGAAAGAAAGTTCTGCAGCTTCCCGGAAAATTTTTTTCTCCTGTAAAATTGGAGTGCACCCATCAGTGTGCCAAGCAGCATGCTGACCATGAAGGCCGGCAAAATAATCTTAATGCTGCGCTTAACAAATATCGCTGATTCCTCACTGACTGGGCGTCCGCTCCTTGCATCACCCAAACCTTTTTCAGTTACTATATAAACAGTGAAATCTTGTATTCTCTCTTTATATAATTCAAAGCTAAAGGGGTAATCCGCTTCAACATGAAACGCCGAAAAAACAGTTATTTCTTGTTCCCGGGGAAGAAGAAGAATCAGGATAAATCCAATTAGAATTAACAAAAACACCCCTGCTGATTTTAAAATGCTGTAAAGCATGACTTCACCTCTTAAAAAAAATGAAAAATATACATAATATTGTCCTATATTTAGAACCTTCAGTCAATTTTTCCCATGAAGTCTAATTTAGGGAATTGAGGACGAAGGATTTTAGAGTTTAATAGAATATTTCCATAAAAAGTTAATGGGATTTAAGAGTTTGCTCTGTTAGAACGAACGTTTATTCGCTAGAATAGGGGTATGAGGTGAAATAGATGAAAGTGCGTAAAAATCTGCCTGAAATCATGAAAGAACTTATATCTGAACAGCAATATAAAGATAATATTGTCCATTGGCATACAATAGAAGAAAAAGAGGCTAAGACTGCCGGCCTTCCGGAAGACATACATCCATCTTTAATAGAAGCATTGCAAAAGAGGGGCATTACAAGGCTTTATACACATCAAAAAACATCTTATCAGACAGCCATGAATGGGGACAGTCTTGTGGCAGTTACTCCAACGGCCTCAGGCAAAACACTTTGCTACAACCTTCCAGTCCTGCAGACGATCGTCAATGATCCAGATGCAAGGGCGCTTTATATGTTTCCGACAAAAGCCTTGGCTCAGGACCAAAAAAGCGAAATCAATGAAATCATCCAGGAGTCCGGATTGGATATCAATTCCTATACATACGACGGGGATACACCAGCAAATATTCGGCAAAAGGTACGCAGGGCTGGGCATGTGGTTATAACAAACCCGGACATGCTTCATTCGGCGATATTGCCCCATCATACAAAATGGGTGTCATTGTTTGAAAATTTGAAGTATGTGGTCATAGATGAACTTCATATTTACAGAGGGGTATTTGGCAGTCATGTAGCCAATGTCATACGCCGCCTTAGACGGATTTGCCGTTTTTATGGAAGTGACCCCATTTTTATCTGTACTTCTGCAACAATTGCAAATCCATTGGAACTCGCAGAAAAGCTTACAGAAAAGCCGATGAAACTTGTAGATAATAATGGAGCCCCGAGCGGGAAAAAACATTTTGTATTTTACAATCCTCCTATTGTCAATAAACCGCTGAATATTAGAAGAAGCCCTACTCTAGAAGCGAGAAAGCTCGCAGGTGAACTACTGAAAAATAAAATCCAGACCATTGTGTTTGCAAGAAGCAGAGTCAGAGTCGAGATTCTGCTGACATACCTCCAGGAGCTTGTAAAGCATAAGTTGGGACCTAAAGCCATTCGGGGTTATAGAGGCGGTTATCTGCCAACTCAGAGGCGGGAAATTGAAAAAGGACTTCGTTCAGGGGAGATTTATGGAGTTGTCAGCACAAATGCGCTTGAGCTCGGAGTGGACATCGGACAGCTGCAGGTTTGTATCATGACCGGATACCCCGGTACAATTGCCAGCTCATGGCAGCAGGCTGGCCGTGCAGGCAGAAGGCATGGTGAATCGCTTGTCATCATGGTGGCAAGCTCCAGTCCGCTTGACCAATATGTTATTCAAAACCCTGATTACTTTTTTAATAAAAGTCCTGAAACAGCCAGAATTAATCCAGATAATCTTATTATTCTGGTGGATCATATCAAGTGTGCAGCCTATGAGCTTCCTTTTAATGCCGGGGAACGTTTTGGCACCTTTGAAACTGAAGAGGTATTGGAATACCTGGCAGAAGAAAGGGTACTGCATCAAAATGGAGATAAATTTTATTGGATGAAAGACTCATTTCCTGCCCATAACATCAGCCTCCGTTCAGCATCACAGGAAAATGTCGTTATAATCGATCAATCGGATATCGCGAATGTGAAAGTTATTGGCGAAATGGACCGCTTTTCCGCTATGACCCTTCTGCATGAAGAAGCAATCTATCTCCACCAGGGGACCCAGTTTCAGGTGGAAATGCTTGATTGGGAAGAGAAAAAAGCATTTGTCCGCGAAGTGGATGTAGACTATTTTACAGATGCTAACCTGGCAGTTGAGCTAAAGGTGCTGGAACAGGATAAACTCAGATCATCCACCATTGGGGAAGTAGGGTTTGGGGATGTAAGTGTTGTGGCAATGGCTACGATCTTTAAGAAAATTAAGTTTGAAACACATGAAAATATCGGATCCGGTCCAATAACACTTCCGGAAGAAGAGCTTCATACAAGCTCAACCTGGCTTTCGTTTAACAAGGAATCCTTAAATTATAAGCAAGACCGGCTTGAGCAGGGACTCATCGGAACAGCACATGCGCTTAAACATATTGTGCCTCTTTTTGTTATGTGCGATCCTCAGGATGTTCATGTTGTCCCACAGGTAAAAGCGGCCCATAATGAAAAGCCGACGATCTTTTTTTATGACAGGTATCCCGGCGGGGTAGGGCTAAGCGAGAAGATTTTTGGGGGAATAGAACATATCATGCACGAAACGATGGAAATGGTCAGCAGATGTTCATGTGAGCATGGGTGTCCTTCCTGCATTGGAACTGATACCTCTTCAGAAACCGCGAAAAAAGACGTACTCAGGATTCTCAGCTCTTTTAAAAATGGAGTTAATCGAGCAGGTGATAGACTTGTCCATTAAAAACAAACTGAACAGGCTAAAGGGCCATCTCGGTACAGAGAAGGATAAACAGCCATCACCCGTCAAGTTGTCAAAGAATAATATCGATGTGCCATTCAAAGAAGTATGGGAAGCCGAAAGTGTCTATCCATATTATTTTGAAGACTCCTATTGCCTTGTGAGGGAAAAGGAATATAGCCTTGATCAAATGCATGGAATCTATTCTTTTGGCCAGTTTACAGCGGCGGTGGAGGCCTGGAATTCTTCAGGCATCAGGCATCCGCTGTCTGCTGCCGGACATGGGCCGGAAAATCTTTTCTTCTTTGATACAGAGACAACTGGCTTAGGCGGAGGGACTGGAAACACTATTTTCCTGCTTGGCCAAGCCAGTCTGCACGGAAATAAAATAAAGCTGAAGCAGCATATCCTTCCTCATCCTGGAGCCGAGATTCCATTGTATAAAAGCTTTCTTGAAAGCATTGATTATTCAACAATGGTGACATACAACGGGAAGGCTTTCGACTGGCCGCAGGTAAAAACGAGGCATACCCTTCTGAAGGAGCATGTCCCCAAACTTCCTCCATTTGGCCATTTTGATTTGTATCATGCAGCAAGGAGAATGTGGAAGCACAAACTCGAGAGGATAAAACTTACTGCAGTGGAAAAAGATGTTTTGGGGATCGAAAGAAAGGATGATATTCCGGGTTTTCTGGCACCGATGATCTATTTTGATTTTGTGGAAAGAAAAAATCCTGAAGGAATGCTGGGAATAATTAAACATAATGAAATAGATATTTTGTCCCTGATCAGTCTTTATACACATCTTTCTTTCCAAATAATGCAGCTGGATGAAAAACAGACTCCCCGTGAGGTCTATGAAGTAGGAAGATGGCTTTCGACATTGGGTGAATCTTCACAGGCGAAGACAGCCTTTAATAGAATATCTGAAGGAGAGTCTTCTGAAGCTTTGGATGCCAGGTTTGCACTGGCTTTTGAGCATAAGAAACATAAAAATTGGGATGAGGCGGCAAAATTATGGAAGGATATTGCTGAAAAAGGCCTGATGAATAGGAAGGTAATATCATGCATTGAACTGGCCAAGATCTATGAGCATCGCTTAAAGGATATAGGCCAGGCAATTATATATGCGAAAAAAGCTTTTAACATGATGAAAGATATCTCAGGTGGCGAAACAGAAAAGCTGAAAATAAAACAGGAAGAATTGCATCGGCGGATTGTACGGCTTGAACGAAAGTTTAATCGAACTTAAATTTCCCTGTAACATAATTTTAATATACCAGACAAAAAAATCCACTATTTCCTAGTTGTATGTACTTCTTCTTACAGGTAAAATTATAACTTGTGTGGTACTTTTTTAGGAATTTTATATAGTGAGGCTGGTAAAATGTATAAAGCAATCTTATTTTTATTCTTCCTTGTGATTTTCACTACAGCAATCGTTTTCTCCAATTTAAAAGACAGTTTCTACAGCATGCTCTAAGGCTAGTACCTAAAAAATAGGTGTTTTCATTAGTACAAGATTACTCTTTCTCACATAGGTTGTTAATGTAAAAACAATTTGGAAAGGGGATCTTTACATGTTTTGCAGACCAAGACCTTCGCAGGTGATGCCTGCTGTTGTTCATCCGACAAAATGCTGTGTAACTCATTCGTTCCAGAACATTGTGGTTCCACACATTCATCCTACACATCATACTCATGTAAACCACATTAACTATGAGAATCAGCATTCTTTCCCGCATACTCAGTCAAATGTGAACCAGGTGACACAATCAAATGTTAATATGGGACCAAGACCAGGCGTGGCAGGTGCATATAGCCCAGGAATGGGTCCAGGTATGGGAATGGGCCCAGGTATGGGAATGGGTCCAGGATATGGCGGACCAGGAACTGGCGTAGCAGGAGCATCAACCGGAATGGGGCCAAAACAAGGGCCGAGTTTTTCCGGCAGATAATCAACAAGGGCTTTATGCCCTTGTTTTATTTATATAAATATCAAATGGAAACTTAAATGAGTCCCGGCCAGATTTCTTTAAGGAGTTTTTGCAATTGACAAAAGTAGCAGTTATTTCAGGGTATAAGCCTTTTGAAGTAGGGATTTTTAAAAATGATGACCCGGCAGTCGGCTATAAAAAAACCGCCATAAGAAAAAGCCTGCTTTCACTGATTGATGATGGGCTCGAGTGGGTAATCATCAGCGGGCAGCTGGGTGCCGAGCTTTGGGCGGCTGAAGTTGTATCTGACCTTAAGCTGGAAGGTTACGAAGACCTGAAGCTTGCATTCATAACTCCTTTTTTGGAGCAGGAAGCATCCTGGAAGGATGCGAACAAAGAATGGTATGAATCCATACTGCTTCAGGCTGATTTTGTTGATTCAGTATCAAAAAAACCTTATGAAAGTCCTCAGCAATTCAGGGTGAAAAATCATTTTTTTGTCGGCAAAAGTGATGTGCTGCTTCTTTTTTATGATTTGGAAAAAGAGGGAAGCCCCAAATATTTGTATGAAACCGCAAAAAAATATGAGGAAGAAAATGAATATGAAATTAGACTAATCACCTTTTATGATTTACAATTGATTGTAGAAGAAGAACAATTCTCTCAGAGAGACATATTTGAATAATACACAGATAAATTGACAAATGTACATATCTCTGGAAAAATAGTATTAATTATGATTGGCGATATACTGAGGTGAGTATCATGCTATCCGATAAAATTAAATTAACTGCAAAAGATATTTTGGAAAAAGAGTTTAAGACAGCTATGAGAGGCTATAAGCCTGAAGATGTTGACAAGTTCTTAGATTTGGTCATAAAAGATTATGAAGCATTCCATCAGGAAATTGAAGATCTTCAGCAGGAAAATATGAGATTGAAAAAACAGGTTGACGATGCTTCACGCAGACCGGCAGCACAAACTGCAGGTACAACCAATTTTGATATTCTAAAAAGATTATCAAATCTGGAAAAACACGTTTTTGGCAGTAAATTGTATGATTGACAGGAATTAACAGTTTTTCCTGTTTAAAACCATTGCTATTCCATCGCAGATTACATATAATATTCTTTGTGATCATTAATAGCGTTCGGGTAATCGCTGCAATATGTTTTATATTGTAGAGGAAAGTCCATGCTCGCACAGGCTGAGATGCCTGTAGTGTTCGTGCCTAGCGAATTCATAAGCTAGGGCAGTCTGAGCTAGCTCTGGCTGACGGCAGGGAAAATGCCTAAGTCCTTCTGGATATGGCATGAATACCTTGAAAGTGCCACAGTGACGTAGCCTTTTCAGAAATGAAAAGGGTGGAACGAGGTAAACCCCGCGAGCGAGAAACCCAAATGATGGTAGGGGCACTTTCCCTGAGGAAATGAACAACGGGAAGGACAGGCAGATGCCTGTAGATAGATGATTACCACCTGAGTACGAGACATTTGTCGCTTGCAGTACTACGGTACAAAACATGGCTTACAGAACGTTATTAGTGAGACAGTATGAGTGTTATAAATTCAAGCTCTCCTTTTTGGGAGAGCTTTTTTACTTTTCTGCCTGCTGTTAAGAAGTTTAAGCTGTTTTCGTAAAGTTTGTTGCTATTTAATAACTTAGTTTAATGGTGTAAATTCGAAGTAGCTTATTCAATGTCCTGCGGGAGGAGGGGGAGCGGGAGACCCCGTAGTCGAAGCTGGGGAGGCTCCCGTTCCTCCCCGCGGAAAGCAACTTCCCGCAGTGGAAATCAACGGACTAATTCATTAGCAAAAACACAAAACTTTTAGAAAAAAGCAAAGCTGAAGTCCAAGATGACCAATCAGAGAACCTGAAAGGCTCATTGCGGGTAAGTAAATAAACAGATATACTTTATATGTTGATTGCTAAGCCGAGTTAGGGTATACATAATAGTAATAAGAATTAGGTTAGGGTGAAAATATGTCTAAATACGATTTAATCGCCACTACGGCCATGGGGCTTGAGGCACTCGCTGCCAAAGAAGTGCGCGATCTCGGATATGAATGTGAAGTTGAAAACGGCAGAAT
The DNA here is from genome assembly GCF_024519925.1 of Cytobacillus sp. Bac17. Classification (NCBI taxonomy): domain Bacteria; kingdom Bacillati; phylum Bacillota; class Bacilli; order Caryophanales; family Bacillaceae; genus Cytobacillus; species Cytobacillus sp. Bac17. The sequence goes on from NZ_JALJRC010000019.1 coordinate 21,181, forward strand.
AACATATAAAGGCGATGAAGCTGCAATTGTCCGGTCGAATTTATGGCTGAGAACAGCAGACAGAATACGCATAAAAGTGGGAGAATTTAAAGCAACAAGTTTTGATGAGCTTTTTGAGAAAACAAAATCGCTGCCCTGGGAAAATTATATGCCTGAAAATGCCGAATTTCCTGTTTCAGGAAAGTCTGTGAAGTCCAAGCTTTTTTCAGTTTCCGATTGTCAGGCTATTGTCAAGAAAGCAATAGTGGAACGCATGAGAACAAAGTATAATAAGACAGGCTGGCTCGAAGAAAATGGGCCGTTATTTAAAATAGAAGTTGCTCTTCATAAAGATGTAGCGCTTTTGACCATCGATGCCAGCGGAAGTGGACTCCATAAACGGGGATATCGTACGGGGCAGGGGGAAGCACCCCTAAAGGAAACACTTGCAGCTGCACTGGTTATGCTGACTAATTGGAACCCAGATAAACCATTTGCAGATCCCTTCTGCGGATCTGGCACTATTCCGATAGAAGCAGCGTTAATCGGCCAGAATATTGCACCAGGTTTTAATCGTGAATTCATTTCGGAAGGATGGTCATGGATTCCTGAAAAAGTCTGGGAGGATGGAAGAAACGAAGCTGAAGATCTGGCGAACTATGATCAGCCTCTCGATATTACAGGTGCTGACATTGATCACAGGATGGTGAAAATAGCAGAAGAAAATGCTTTTGAAGCCGGATTGGGAGATTTAATAAACTTCAAACAAATGCAAGTGCGCGATTTTACGACTGCTAAGGAATATGGTGTCATTGTCGGAAATCCTCCGTATGGGGAGAGACTTGGTGAGAAGGCAGCGGTACAGCGAATGTACGCTGAAATGGGGAGGGCCTTGGCCCCTCTTGATACGTGGTCGATTTATATCCTGACTTCAGACGAGGAATTTGAAAATCACTTTGGAAAAAAAGCGACAAAGAAACGCAAGCTCTTCAATGGTTTTATTCGCACAGACTATTATCAGTACTGGGGCAAAAGACCGCCAAGAAATAATTAGATGTAAAAACAAAAGCATAATTCCTCCTGAGGCTGTATAGAATATATCTATCTGATTCTTTTTTCAACATCAGAATCTATATTCTTTTTCGAGAGCTGTCTAGCTCCAGCGCCTACCCCCTCGAGTTCACAAGCCATTCCTCCCAAAAAGGCACAAAACGCCTTTCCGTGAGGCTCGTCTTGTGCATGTCGGGGGTGGGCAAGGCGCTTGCGCTTTTCTAAGGAGGGGTGGCAATGAAACATTCAAGCATTGATTTTAATAAAATTTCCCAGGCGCTTAATGGAACACTTGAAGCAATACAGGGAGACGGTGATCCATCAGCAGAAGCACTGGAGAGTCTAAGAAATGCACAGGACGAATTGCAGCAGGCATTGTCATTTTCTATGTCACGTGTCAACTAATCGTCAATACCTGAGCAGGGGCTGCCTAATAGCACCCCTGTTTTTTTATGTAAAAGATCAATATTCGTTTTTTTATAAATCTTGACAGTTGCAGTATTTGAGATAAAATTATATGATGTTCATTTGATTATTAACAATCTAAATATGAAATACTGATAGAACTGAAATCAAAGCGTCTGGATAAAAAGGCGCTTTAACTTTTTAATTACGGAGGGGTAGCATGTCTAACCGAATGCCTTTTGCCGTATCCAAAAGCGAATCTTTTTACGAAAAGCTAAGCGAGTGGATCGGAGATGTTTTTTACGATATATTGCCTGAAGCAGGATTTGAAATTCGGGATGAACAAATATTTATGGCCTTTCAGCTTGAGAAGGCATTTAAAGACAAAAGTGTTATTTTTGCTGAGGCTGGTGTAGGGACTGGGAAAACGATTGTTTATCTTTTATATGCAATCAGCTATGCAAGGTACATAAACAAACCTGCTATTATCGCATGTGCGGATGAGACTTTAATTGAGCAGCTTGTGAAAAAGGAAGGAGATATTGCCAAGCTGGAGAAAGCATTAGGATTGAATATTGATGTCAGGCTGGCAAAATCACGTGATCAGTACCTATGCTTAAATAAGCTGGATAAGCTCGTAGCGAATGATGTTCATGATCATTATAACCGCATTTTTGATGATCTCCCGGATTTTGTTCAAACAGGATCTTCCATGCAAAAGTTTGAGAAATATGGTGACCGGAAAGATTATCCTGATTTGCCGGATGAGCATTGGAAGAATGTCTCGTGGGATTCAATCCAGGATTGTTTTACTTGTGAGAAGCGCCACCGCTGTGGTCAAACCCTCCATAGGGAATACTACCGGAGCGCAAAAGACTTGATTATTTGTTCGCATGATTTTTATATGGAACATATCTGGACAAAGGAATCAAGAAAACGTGAAGGGCAGCTGCCTTTGCTTCCTGAGAGCTCCTGTGTGGTTTTTGATGAAGGCCATTTGTTGGAATATGCATCCCAAAAGGCTCTGACGTATCGTTTTACTGAGCAGATACTGGAATCCATTTTAACAAGACTCATGGCTAATGATGTACGTGAAAAAACGTTAAATATAATTGAGGATGCCATTTACCAGAATGAGCATTTCTTTTTAACACTTGCCATGTCCGCTTCTGGTGACGCAGGCTCTGACAAGAAAACGATTGAAAAAACTGCCGATGTAATGAGAGAAGGCCGTAAACTCCAGAACTTAATCAATACACTTGAGGAAGAATTGGTGTTTGAAAGCGAAATGTACGTTATTAATGAATATGACTTAAAAATTGTCGAAGAATATCTTGAGCAAATCGCATACTCACTTTCACTGTTCCTAAAGGATTTAAAAGGAATTACCTGGTTTGAAGAAACAAATGGTGAAAGAACCCTGGTCATCATGCCAAGAATGGTGGAAGATATTATGCGGGAAGAAGTATTTTCCCAGAAGAAGCCGTTTGTATTTTCTTCAGCAACATTATCAGAGAATAAATCCTTTGATTATATGGCAAAGAGCCTTGGGGTAGATGAGTATTTATCATTTACCGTAGATTCCCCATTTGACTATGAAGAGAATATGGTTATTCGCATGCCGGAATTTGCAGAGGAATCTGCCACAGCGAAGATGGATTATATTCTTGAACAAATTATGCTGACAGAAGGCAGGGCTTTAGTTTTATTCAATAGCGCTTCTGAATTGGCAGAATTCAAAGCCTTTGCATCAGGAAAATTGAGTGTGCCAATCTTTTTTGAAGGGGATGCAGAAATAAGTACCCTCGTGTCAAATTTCCAAAATGATGAGTATTCAGTACTCTGTTCTGTCCATTTATGGGAAGGTCTTGATATACCGGGAAGATCCCTGGAAAATGTGCTTATTTTTGGCTTGCCATTTCCTCCTCATGATCCGGTCTTTACAGCCAAAAGGGAAGGTTCATCTGATCCTTTCAGAGAGGTTGATCTGCCATATATGATTCTGAGGTTAAGGCAGGGTATTGGGAGATTAATTAGAACACATGAAGACAAGGGCACAGTTCACATTCTAATGAATGAAAATGAAAACGAAGAAGTGCGTGAAACGATAAAAAAGGTTCTGCCTGCAGAGCCATCCATAAAGAGTTGAACAAAGGCAGTGCCCCAAGCGGGCACTGCCTTATTGTTAACCTCTCAAAAGCTGATTTGCTTCAGATGTCATACGGGCAGGGGTCCAGGCTGGTTCCCAGACAAGATTAACCTCAACAGCAGAAAATTGCTTCAGATCTTCAATGCAATATTTCACTCCGCTGACAATACTGTCATGAAGCGGGCATCCGGGTGTTGTCAGGGTCATGGTAATAACTGCCTTGCCATCATCGGGAAAATCAATATTATAAATAAGTCCCAAATCCACCACGTTTATATTTAACTCAGGATCCATAACTCTTTTTAGATTGCTGAGAACTAATTCTTCTGGATTCATGTTCATTCCTCCTATTTTTTTAAAACAGAAATAATTAAATAACAGAAAACAATGGATGCTCCAAGAGTTAAAATCTGGCCGGAAAGGAACAGGGCAAGGTGTTCATATGCAATGGAAACAGTCACACTGAGTATACCGAGAATAAAGGCGGAAAGAACCGGAATGGATGCCTTGTCATTCATCATATCCTTGAGCGAAGGCACACTGTGTTTGCTTATCTCTTTGCTATATCTCCAAGTCCACCATAAGAATGGAACAATTTTAAATAAATAACCCATAATGCTCAATGCTACCCAAAGCAGGAGGTATGCAAATGCCAGATATCCAATGACACTTTCGAAGCTGCCGGTAAGCGAGCATATGAAAGCTCCCAGGTGGATGGCCAGTCCTGCAGGTATAGCGAGCAGAGCAAAGCGGAATGAATAATCAAGCTTTTTCTTTACTCTTCTCTGCAGGATTTGCAGCATGTGCCAGGTGAAGAATGCAAATCCGCCTGCCAGAATCATTAATGCAATGGTAAGAAGTGAGTTTTTCTCTGTGAAAAAAGAGAGAACTGCCGCAGCCAGCCCTGATGCATAAACCGTAAAGACGTATTTGGCCGGCTTCATGCTGTAGCCATGAGACAAGGAAAACATGGGAACCATTTTATAGGAAAATCCAAAAATCAAGAGGGTAAACCAGCCCGCTGTTCCGAACAGTATGTGGCTTTTAAAGACTGCTTGATAATAATCAGAGATAAATCCAGTTTTCATGCTGAAGACCATAAGGATTCCCAGTAGAATTGCAGTTAACAGGCTAATTAGTGCAGTTCCCACGAAAAGAGTCAATACATTGGGCTTCGCCTGCTGCCTTAAAGTCATGAACATTTGCAGCAGAAACATTAAGATCCCCGTTAAAGTAATAAGCCCAGGCAGCAGTGCACTCTCTAGATTATGAAATAAACTATGGGCAAAATATAATATTCCAAAGGCAGTAACCGTAAATTGGATAAAGCCAAACCTTTCATTCCAAATTGGTGTCAGAAAAACCACTGGAACGAGCTGATACATGGCTCCCATTGCTGTCATCAGCGCCCATCCCAATATAAAAAGATGAGCGGCTGACCAAATTGCGGGTACACGAAATTGGCTGCTGATGATGGAATCCCCTTTAAAAAGAATAAGGGACATAGCTCCTATTAAACAGAGCAGGCTGAAAAGTATAAATAAAAATGGAAGTTTGATATTGGTCTCATTTTTTGTTTTGGCGAACATTGGGATCACCTGCTTATTTCTTAATTTCTATTAAAAAGCTTCCATCTTCCTGTTCGGCAGTTACATGGCTGCAGCCCATTTCGTCCAGCTGTTCATAAAGAAACATGGGCCGCCTGTCATTAATGATTAATAAGGTTTCTCCTTCTGGAAGGCTTTCAAGAGCTGCAAGTGTTCTCAGCATGGGCTGCGGCGGCTCCAGTCCCCGGTTATCCAGCTTCATTTTGACTCACCGCTCTTAGTAAAGATCACTTTCCAATGCTTCTTATCAATTTCTTCAGTTTTATATTCAAACCCTTTTGCCTTTAATACTCCAAAAAGAGGGATGGGCTTAAATGGTGCATGCAGAATAAAAACATCTTCGGCATCCAGTCCAGATACCGCGGACATGATTTTCTGAAATGGCTCCAATTTGTTTTTTATATCTTCTCTTACATCAAGTTCAACGACTTTGTTTTTCATTTTGACCTCTCCTTTAATTGGCTGATAGTTTAAAATAGCTGCCAATAACAGTGAATCAACTGCAGTGAGAATAGTTATTAATTGCTTTAAGTTTAACAGCGGCAGCTTTTCAAATAAGTGACATATATCATATTTCGAAGAACATTTTTCAAAAGGCATTATAAAGTTATAAAAAAATCATTGGAACAAAAAAACCCGCAGATGCTTACTCTGCGGATTCTTCCTGTTCTTCAATACATTTAAAACAGATTGTTTCATTTTTTTCGTTATGAACTCCGTTGAAGAATCCATCAAGACAGAATAGGTCTTTGCCGCAAACAGAGCAGCTGCCAACTAATTCCTTCATTTTCGGTCACTCCTGGCTCTCTAATATTTGGGAACTTTGCTTTTTAAAGTATATGAACATCCCGCATACCGTTAACAGTAAAAGCGCTGCGGCGATCAAGAAACCTATATTGAAAGTTACTCCCATTAAACCTAATACGGTGGAGCCGGCTACAACGCCCAAAGAAAAAAAGGCATAGAAGAGGCCAAATGCCTTTCCTCTTGTTTTTTCAGTTGTATGGCTGGCTATAAGGGCATTAATGGAAGGGAATAAAAGAGCAAACCCGGTGCCGTAAAGGACCATGCATAAAAACATGAATGCAAGAGAATAAGCTGAACTTAGCAGAATGAGTGCAATTCCAATGATCAGCATCCCTGAAAGCATGCTATTGTGATGCTTAAATGTATCAAAAATTTTATTAATAGGCAGCAGAAAAATAAGAATTGCGGTTATTCCGAAAGTGCTTAATAAGATTCCGCTGTACATTGAATCAAATTGCAGAGCTTCTACCTGAAGGGGGAGAAGGTAAGCAAGTGCCCCTTGAGCAAACATGAGTGAAAAAGCTCCTAAATAGCTTGCTGCGAGCATAGGATTCTTTAATAATGAAAGCATTTTCTCAGAATGAGAGCTTTCTTCTTTAACCTTTTTCAGATTCCCTGATGGCAAAAACACAAAGGCCAGGACTGCACTGCTGATCATCGTTGCTGCTATAATTAAAAAGACCCAGTTTATGCTGCAATTGGAAGCAACCACAGCGCCAAAAGCAGGCCCGATAATGGCAGAACAGCCAACAGCAGCACCTGATACAGCCATTTTTTTTCCTTGTTTGTCTGATTTTCCGCGGTCTGCGATGACTGTAAAAGCTGCAGGTACCAGAAACCCGCCAAATAACCCATGAAAAAACCTTACTGTAATTAAATGCAAAGGTGTCTCAGCAAATGCATACAGGACTAAAATGGTGCCAGTTAAGGAAAGGCCAGAGACCAAAACTTTTTTTGCTCCGTTTTTATCAATCCAATAGCCTGCTAATATATTGCCTATCATATTCGAGAAGGAATACATCCCAACAATTAATCCCACAAAGGCTGGTGAGGAGTCAAAGGTTTTGGCAAAAGGGCTCATAATAGGGAGCTGGGAAAAGGTATCAATAAATGCTGCGATTATGATAAAGTAAATCAAATATTTCATGCTCTCTCACTTTCTCGCGTCCAACGGGCAGTAAGACCTTCACTTTAGGGCTAAAGAGGAATCAAAAGAGGATAAGTGGGGCTCAAACTGCCCATAAGGGCACGATAAGTTCAACTAACAATCAGCGGGGAAAAGCGCCCCGCTAATTGAAGTTTCACTTTATGGTTAGTTCACTTTCCACCATTATAACTCTTTGGCCGGCAGGTTAAAAAGAAAAACAGCAATGGGAAAGAGATTATGTTGACTGCCTTTTCAGAAAAATGTGATAAAATGATAATGTAATAGATATATATAGGGGGTAAAATTATGGCAGAATCATTAAAACAGACAGAACAGCAATTCCTTGATTATGTCAAAAAAATGACGGCATATAATGAAGCCATCGGGCTGATGTATTGGGATATGCGGACAGGGGCACCCAAGCAGGGTCTGGAACAGCGTTCCGAAGTGATTGGAATGATCTCTTCAGAAGTATTCAAAATGTCAACATCTGAGGAAATGGCTGCATACATAGCAAAACTTTCAGGCCAGGAAAATCTTACTGAAGTGACATTGAAAACTCTTGAAGAATGCAAAAAGGATTATGATCGGAATAAAAAAATTCCTGCGGAGGAATATACGGAGTATGTCATCCTGCAATCCAAAGCTGAAAGCATTTGGGAAGATGCAAAAGCAAGCTCAGATTTCGAGATGTTCCAGCCATATTTGGAAAAGCTTGTTGAAATGAATAAACGATTCATTTCTTATTGGGGATATGAAGGTAACAAATATAATACTCTGCTGGATATGTATGAACCTGGTGTTACCGTTGAAACACTTGATCAGGTTTTTGGGCAGCTTAGGGAGAAAATTGTCCCTCTGGTTCACCAAATTTCCGAATCACAGAATAAACCGGACACCAGCTTTTTATTTGAACACTTTGCCAAGGAAAAACAGCGGGATTTCAGCCTTAAAGTTCTTGAACAAATGGGTTATAACTTTAAAGCAGGACGACTGGATGAGACTGTTCATCCTTTTGCGACCGGTTTAAACCCTGGTGATGTCCGGGTGACAACCAAATATGATGAAACAGATTTCCGAACTGCCGTATTTGGCACGATTCATGAAGGCGGGCATGCTCTGTATGAACAAAATATTTCTTCTGATCTTGTGGGCACCCCGCTATGCTCTGGAACATCCATGGGAATTCATGAATCACAGTCATTATTTTATGAAAACTTTGTTGGAAGACATTTTTCTTTCTGGAAAAGGAATTTTGACCTTCTTAAAGAATATGCCAGCGGTCAATTTGATGATGTGCCAATAGATGCTTTTTATCGTGCCATTAATGAATCAAAGCCTTCTTTAATCCGTATTGAAGCAGACGAATTAACATATCCTCTTCATATCATCATCCGATATGAAATTGAAAAGGGCTTGTTCAATGATGAAATCGAAGTTAAAGACCTTCCTGCAATCTGGAATGAAAAATATGAACAATACTTGGGAGTAAAGCCTGAAAATGACGGAGCAGGCATTCTGCAGGATGTTCATTGGGCTGGAGGAAGCTTCGGTTATTTCCCTTCATACGCTTTAGGATATATGTACGCAGCACAGCTTAAAAACAGCATGTTAAAGGATTTGCCAAACTATGATGAATTACTGGAAGAGGGCAATTTGCTGCCAATCAAAGAGTGGTTTACCCAAAATGTGCACCAGTTCGGCAAAATGAAAAAACCGCTTGAAATCTTAAATGACGTAACTGGAGAAGGACTGAATGCCCAGCATTTAATTGACTATCTATATGATAAGTACGGTAAGGTCTATCAGTTGAAATAGGTGTTTATTATAATTTGAGAGGAGGGTGGCCTCAGCCATCCTCTTACTTCATGGAGAGAAATAATGAAGAAAATACTTCCATTCATAATGATTGCGTTAGGGGCAAGTCTATGGGGAATTATTGCTGTTTTTGTTAAAGGGCTCGGAGAATATGGATTTACGGCTATGGAAATTGTGGCCGCGAGAGTTTTTTTTGCAGCAATATTTCTTGTCCTAATAGGAATTATGCGTTTCCGGAACTGTTTTAAATTGCAATCTGCCTCTGACATCAGACTTTTTGCAGGAACCGGAATACTGAGCATCGTCTTTTTTAATTATTGTTATTTCACAGCAATGAACCAAATCAGCATATCAATGGCTGTCGTTCTGCTTTACACAGCTCCAGCATTTGTTACTGTATTATCTTACCTGTTTTTAAAGGAAGGAATAAATCTTGGAAAGATTGCAGCTGTGGCAGGCACAATTTTAGGCTGCATTCTAATTGCCGGAGTAACAGCAGGCAGCCGTGATATCACTTTGCTTGGAATTATGACGGGATTGGGTTCTGGGTTTGGCTATGCACTGTATACGATATTCGGAAAATTTGCATTAAGAAAATATCATCCGTATACAGTTACGCTTTATACATTCCTGATTGCATCGGTATTTCTAATCCCGGTAACCAGACTGTGGACAAAAGCTGAAATCTTTCTAAACACTGAAGTTTTGTTTCTTAGTATTGGTCTTGGATTTGTACCTACGGTTCTCGCCTATTTTGTATATACATGGGGACTGGAAAAAACGGATGGAAGCAAAGCTGCAGTTATTGCTACAGTTGAACCTGTCGTGGCCATGCTTCTAGGAGTCACACTTTACGGGGAAAGTCTCGGTGCAGTCCAGATTGCTGGTGCTTTGCTGATACTCAGTTCTGTAATTATTGTGAATTTGCCTGCAAGAAGGAAAAATGCAGGAAGGGCGGCAGACTCAAGCAAGCTTGAACACTAAAACACTCCGTCCATATCGGAACGGAGTGTTTTTTTTTACCAAAGCTTATATCCTTTAGCCCCGGGAGGTGCATTTTGAATTAAATCTATAAAAGGAATGGTGTAGGCAAATAGAATAAGAACAACCGTTATTCCAAGCCAAAGCTTCCAATTTTCAAATACCATTGGAGCTTTTTCGGCTTCATCAGCAGCTTCTCCGACAGGGAATTCCTGCTCTCCCTTTGGTGCGAAAAAGGCAAGGTTGATGAAGATATAAAGCATTAAGATGATGCCTATAAATAGGATAGAACCGCCGATTGCCTGTGCAACCTGGTATGGAATCCATTCTGCTGCTTGTGCTGCTCCGCCATATTCAGAGTATGATGAACGGCGCGGCGCTCCCAGAAGACCGGCAGCATGCATGGCACCAGACATGAATGTCATTCCGATTGCCCAGATAACTGCTTGGATGATACCCAATTTATTCATCGCTTTTGTTAATGTTCTTCCTGTGAGATGTGGAATCAGCCAGTAAGAAACCCCAAAGAATGTAAGTACTACAGATGTTGCCACGGTTAAGTGAAAGTGGCCGGTTACCCAAATCGTGTTATGGACAACCTGGTTCATCTGGTGGGACGCATTAACGATACCGCCTGCTCCCGCAGGTATAAAGGCAACCATCCCGATGAAAGGAACAGTAAATCGGGCATCTCCCCAAGGCAGTTTTTTTACCCAGCCGAATAATCCTGTGGCCCCTTTGGAACGCCCAAAGCTTTCAAAAGTGGCAAAAAGAGAAAATGCAGTCATAAGAGATGGAATGACAACCAGGAATGTTAGGATAACCTGTAAGAATTTCCATGCTGGGTCAATTCCCGGCTCCATTAATTGATGGTGAAATCCGACAGGGATTGAGAACAGCAGGAATAATATGAATGACATGCGCGCCAATGAATCAGAAAAAATCTTTCCGCCGATGACTTTAGGAATGACAACGTACCAGGCCATGTAAGCTGGCAATAGCCAGAAGTAAACAAGCGGATGTCCGAAATACCAGAATAGAGTACGGCTGACTCCGATATTTACTGTTTCTACAAACCCCAATGACCAAGGAAGAAGCTGGAAAAGAACAGTAGACGCTACACCGATTGTTGCCACAATCCACATCATTGTGTTGACCAATGACATAAAGGTTAATAACGGACTCGGCTGCCCGGGATTTTTTCTTCTCCATTCTGCATACTTCATAATGATGGCTGCCCCGTCAATCCAGCTTCCCACTATAACAAGTGTTAAACTGATATAGTACAATGCATGTGCCTGAAGAGGAGCATAGAAAGTATAAAGAACAGTAGCTTCATTCAACAGGATCATGACAGCTGCAAGAACAGTTCCTGCTGTCATCAGCCAAAAACCGGCCCAGCCGGCAATTCGCTGTTTATTTGTAAGGGTTCCTGATGTTTTGCTTGTTGCTGCTAACTGGAAGCCCATTATAAAAAAGGTAGTAAGTACAAGTCCGAGTACAACACCGTGAACCGTGAGAATTTGGTAATACCCGATGCCTGCCGGAAGCTCGAATTTACCGGAGCGGACCAAAGTCTGCAATAAGCCAGCAAGGCCGCCTATTGCTAAAGCTGTAAATGCAACGAAAAAGTGAGCCATTGCCAATTTTCCGTCACGGCGGTCAACTTTAAATTTTGCTGAAGGATTAAACATTATTCCACCACCTTAATTTTAGACGACATCATGTGGTGACCAACACCGCAATATTCATTACATACAATTAAGTATTCTCCAGTTTTATCAAATGTTGTAATGTGTTCACTGATATAGCCGGGTTCTAGCATCATGTTGATATTTGATCCTGCAACTTCGAAACCGTGGACAACGTCTTTGGTTGTTGCGATAATTTTCACTTTAGCACCATATGGAACCTCCACTTCAGCTGGGCTATAGGAAAACGCAGATGCTACGTATACCAATTCGTAATCCCAATCTTTCCCTTCTACCTTTTTCAGTCCTGGCTCATTAAATGGAGCGGTAGTATCGACCTTTTCAGGGTCGATTGTTGCCAAACAGCTTGGGGGCTGATTGCCCAGGTAAAATGCGCTGACTCCCAAGACTGTTAGAAAAACAAGCAGCGATCCGATTCCAAAAGTGAGCCAGGCCTTTTCAAATTTATGCATATGCATGGCTTTTTCCCCTTTCTAACTCTAAAAGCGGCTGATAAATAATGAATAAACACCTGCCCATGTAATGATCAGGAAGAATCCTAATAAGAAAACGGAAGCTAGCGTTCCCTTTAAGGAAGAGCTATCCTCTATTTCAGTTTTTGTTTTTCGGCTGAGTTCCGTTTTCGCCATTGTCTTTCACTCCTTTCGAATATGTGGAAAAAGTAAATGATTACACTTTCATAATACAAAACATTTAGGAAGATTCTAGATGCTTTCAGTGAGTTCACAAATTGTTCATTCGTAACTTAAACACTATGATAATGGTGAAAAATTGATATTTAAGTGATTTATGTCACAAAAAACTCCTGTGAATTGTGAAAAAACTGTGAAGGTTTAATTGAGCTTCAGAAGGAAGGCAAATTTTTAAAAATAAACATACTGAAGAGGGCGAATTATCTGATTAGCGAACAATTTTCTGGTAATATATTGTTTAGTTCGTATTTAGTTAAATTTTTGATTGAAGTATTAGTAAATGATGTTATAATGTTAATAAATTAATAACATTCACTCATATAATCGCGAGGATATGGCTCGCAAGTTTCTACCGGGTTACCGTAAATGATCCGACTATGAGTGAGCAATGTAAAGGACGTTTAAAGTCATCCTTGTTTGCCTGCAGCTTAGATCATTAGCCTGAAGGCCATTGCTTCACTCATTTTTATGTTGTGAATGCGATGGGCTTCAGGCTTTTTATATGGCTGGAATGAGTAATTGAAGGCTATCTATCATAGAGGAGGATGCAAAATGGATATGCTTATTGAAAAAATAAAGAGCGAAGGGATTGTTTTATCTCCGACAGTTTTAAAGGTGGATTCTTTTCTGAACCACCAAATAGATCCTCAGCTAATGCATGAAGTCGGCAAAGAATTTGCAGATAGATTCTCCAGAAGCGGGATTACAAAAATATTGACTATCGAATCTTCGGGGATTGCGCCAGCTGTAATGGCTGGGCTCCATCTGAATGCTCCAGTTGTATTCGCTAGAAAAAGAAAATCTCTCACTCTGGTAAATGACCTGATTACAGCCTCTGTCTATTCTTTTACTAAGGAAGAAACAAGTGAAATCTCTGTTTCAAAGAAATATCTATCAGAAAAAGATAATGTCCTTATAATCGATGATTTTCTGGCGAATGGACAGGCAGCACTAGGTCTTGCGGATATAGTAAAAAAAGCGGGATCAGGAATTGCAGGGATTGGAATCGTTATTGAAAAAGGCTTTCAAAATGGCGGACAGCTGCTGAGGGAAAAGGGATTCCGGGTCGAGTCCTTAGCTATTATTGACTCACTTGAAAACGGCATGATCAGCTTTGATAATACAGCAAAGAATATGGAGGAAATGATACGATGAATCAGAATCCGCTTAAAATTGCTTCATTGGGAATTCAGCATGTCCTTGCCATGTATGCAGGCGCGGTAATTGTACCATTGATTGTAGGAGGGGCACTTGGCTTAACAGGGGAACAGCTTACTTATCTTGTTTCCATTGATATTTTTATGTGCGGAATTGCAACACTCCTTCAAGTATGGCGCAGTAAATTTTTTGGGATTGGCCTTCCCGTAGTTCTGGGCTGCACATTTACGGCCGTTGGACCGATGATTGCGATCGGAGGGCAGTATGGAATACCTGCTATCTATGGTTCTATTCTGGTTTCTGGTATTTTCGTTGTAGCTGTTTCAAAGTATTTTGGAAAACTGGTTAAATTTTTTCCGCCTGTTGTAACAGGGTCTGTAGTTACCATTATAGGGATTACGTTAATTCCTGTAGCAATGAATAATATGGCTGGAGGTGAGGGAAGCCCTGACTTTGGCTCCCTGACAAATATAGCATTGGCTTTTGGCACTTTGCTGTTCATCATAGTACTTTTCCGATTCTTTAAAGGCTTTGTTCGAGCGATTGCCATTTTGCTGGGGCTGGCTGCTGGCACCATTACTGCGTTTTTTATGGGCATGGTAGATTTCTCCGCTGTTGGGGAAGCTTCCTGGTTTCATATGCCATCCCCTTTCTATTTCGGCATGCCGACATTTGAGGTGACAGCGATCCTCACAATGATACTCGTAGCAATGGTCAGTTTAGTTGAATCTACGGGCGTATACTTTGCCCTTGGTGATATCTGTGAAGAAAAATTGGAAGAGAAAGATCTGTCAAATGGCTATCGTGCCGAAGGACTTGCGATTATCCTTGGTGCTGTCTTTAATGCTTTTCCTTATACAACATATTCGCAAAACGTCGGACTTCTTCAGATGTCAGGCGTTAAAACAAAAAATGTCATATATACAGCAGGGGCTTTTCTTGTACTGCTTGGGCTAGTTCCGAAAATCGGCGCATTGACAACCATTATTCCTACTCCTGTTTTAGGAGGCGCAATGGTAGCCATGTTCGGTATGGTAGTCGCCTATGGAATAAAAATGCTCAGCAAGGTAGAGTTCTCCTCTCAGGAAAATTTATTAATCATTGCCTGCTCTGTCGGGATGGGATTGGGAGTAACAGCCGTTCCTGAACTATTCGCGCAAATGCCTTCCAGTGTGCGTATCCTGACTGATAACGGTATAGTGGCTGGCAGTGTGACAGCAATTCTTTTAAATATCGTATTCAATGTTGCTAAAGGAAAAAAAGCAGTTCAGCCTGCATCTTTTGCGGAGCAGAAGGCTTCCTAATTCTTCTTTGCGGCAATCACAATAATTCTGGCAATCAATATAATATTCTATCGGTATTTTACATTTCCGAAGCGATTGTTTCTCGCACGAAAGAGAGTGGAATGTGATGGAGAAATTTTATTGTGATAACTGCCGGCTTTTATATAATGAAGAAGAGGTTTGTGCTGCTTGCGGTATCCTGGTTACGAAAAAAATATATATAGAAGTACAAAAGCATCACAAAAACAATAATGGATTGGATGCATCAGAATAACTATGCCATGGGCCAGCCATTTTTTATTGAATGCTTGGCTCTAGAGCTAATTGGAAAAGATTTAGTAATGATATTCATTTAGTTATTCCATTATAATAAAGATGCACAACAACTCCTTCAAAACACATTGCTTCCTCCTAATGGGGGAGCTTTTTTTTTGCTTCATTATCCAATTTTGTAACATAAATTGCTTTTATTTGGAAAAAGTAAAAGAAAGCAAGCGGAGGAGAGTCATGTATGCCAGCAATTGTATCAGTTGCAGAAGCAATACCTGAACATGTTCTGACACAGGATCAGGTAATGGATTTTGCCAGAGATTTATTTTCAGAGTCCTTTAAGGATATTGAACGCCTATTGAAAGCTTTCCGCAACGGCCAAATTGAAAAGCGCCACTTCGCAAAGGGACTCGAATGGTTTAAAACAGATAAATCATTTGAAGAGCGAAACAATGCTTATATTGAACAGGCTATTGAACTGGGAACAAAGGCTATAAAGTGCTGTCTGGAAAATGACATTTTCCTGAGCAAGAATCTCCAATGTGATGATATCGATGCCATCTTTACTATTTCAAGCTCAGGAATTGCCACACCGAGTATTGAAGCAAGAATCATGAATAAGCTTCCATTTTCTGAACATACGAAGCGAATACCGATATGGGGACTGGGTTGTGCGGGCGGCGCATCAGGCCTTTCAAGAGCCTATGAATACTGCCTGGCTTACCCTGAAGCAAAAGTATTGGTTTTAACTATAGAATTATGCAGTTTGACCTTTCAGCGCAATGACAGATCAAAGAGTAATCTTATCGGGACCTCTCTTTTTGCTGACGGCGCAGCATGTGCGCTGATAACGGGTGATGAAGTTCAAAGGGATTTTCAAAAGGTGTCATCCATTCCGAGAATCCTGGGAACCCAATCAACAACAATGCGCAATTCTCTGGATGTGATGGGCTGGGAAGTGAAGAATGAGGGCTTATATGTGGTTTTCTCAAAGGATATACCATCCATAATAGAGGGCTGGCTGAAGCAGAATGTAACGGAATTTCTAAGGGGAAAAGGCATGGAGATGAAAAAAATAATCCATTTTGTTGCCCATCCTGGGGGAAAAAAAGTTATTGATGCTTATCAGAAAGCATTGCAATTCGATCCTGATATGACAAAAGTTTCACTTGATGTATTAAAGGAGTTCGGGAATATGTCCTCAGCAACCATTCTTTACGTGCTGAAAAGGTTTATGGAGATCGGCAGAAAGGGAGATACCGGACTTGCAACTGCTCTCGGCCCGGGATTTAGCTCGGAATTACTGCTGCTGGAATGGGAGTGAATACATGCTGTTCAAACTATTTATTGCCGTCATCATTTTGCAGAGGGCAGCAGAGCTTGCTGTAGCCCGAAATAATGAAAAGTGGATGAAAGGCCGGGGCGCACTGGAATTTGGTCAGCGGCACTATCCCTGGATCGTTGCGGTTCACGTTTCTTTTTTCATTTGCTTTCTGATTGAAGTAACCATCTTTGAAAAAGACCTGTCCCCTTTTTGGCCCATTCTTCTGATTCTTTTCTTTCTTACCCAGGCAGGAAGAGTATGGGCACTCTTCTCTTTAGGGAAATACTGGAATACCAAAATCATAGTCATGCCGGGGGCAAAGGTCGTCAGAAGGGGGCCATACCGCTTTATAAAGCATCCCAATTATGTAATTGTAGCTGCTGAATTTCTCGTAATACCTTTAATGTTCCAGGCTTATATCACTGCGGCTGTATTTACCCTGCTAAACATAATGGTACTTTCGGTCAGGATACCAGCCGAAGAAAAAGCACTGAAAGAATTGACAGGATACGAAGAAGCTTTTTTACGATTAAGACCTGGCATGAATAGAGATATTAAAAAAGTTTGACAATTTTAATATCCCTATTGAAAATGATTATCGTTCGTGATAAACTTTTAATTGAATTTGAAAATTATTCTCAATATCATTCCAACAGGAAGGTGTTGCTACATATGACAATTCTATTTGTTGCAGGCACAATTGCTGCCTACTCACTTGTTATGAAACATGTATTAAATAACGTAGCTAGACCACATACAAGATAATAGTATTTTTTGAAACCAGGCGCGGGAGGCCTGGTTTTTGTTTTTTTAACGCATGTGAAAATACAAGCAATTGAACATAGAATAAAAGCAGCTGCTGAGAAATATTAGAAAAATCAAAGAATAAACCATCCTATATAGGAAAATAAACGAAAATCATTTAAAATAGGAAGTAAATTAAAGTTACAAGGGGATTAATGGAAATGGCTGACACGATTTTGCAACCAGGATTACAGCAAACTGAATTAATGAACAGAATTACTGCGATATATACATTCGCCCAGAGAAATGGGGATAGCCAGACAGCTAAAAGAGCTAAAGATCTCTTAATTAAGCTAAGAGACCAGGAATTTGCCATCGCTTTTTGCGGACATTTTTCTGCTGGAAAATCGAGCATGATTAACAAGCTTGCAGGAGAGGACCTCCTTCCGTCCTCGCCGATTCCAACCAGTGCCAACCTGGTAAAAGTCAAATCAGGTGAGGAAGATTATGCAAAAGTTATTTTTAAGGAAGGAAAGCCAAGGCTTTATCCTGCTCCGTATGATTACGGACAGGTAAAATCCTATTGCAAGGACGGCGATTCAATTCATTCCATTGAAATAAGCCATTCCGCCACCAGTTTGCCCAAGAAGGCAGTAATTATGGATACACCTGGAATCGATTCTACAGATGATGCGCATAGAATTGCTACTGAATCTGCTCTTCATTTGGCTGACCTTATTTTTTATGTTATGGATTATAACCATGTCCAGTCGGAATTAAATTTTCTTTTTACAAAAGAACTGACGGCTGCAGGAAAAGAAGTTTATCTTGTTATCAATCAAATTGATAAACATCGGGATGAAGAGCTCAGCTTTGAACAATTTAAAGAAAGCGTAAAGGAATCATTTGCATCCTGGGGAGTAAAGCCTGCGCGGATTTTTTACACCACGTTAAAAGATGAAAATCACCAGGCAAACGATTTTAAGGCACTTCAGAACTTTATTAACAGCAGCATTGATAACCGTGAAGAGCTTTTGCCCCAATCCGTTTTTAATTCTTTAAAGAAATTAACAGAGGACCATCTGGCATTTTTAGGAGACACCCATGCAGCTGAAAAAGGTAAATGGGAAGAAAAACTGGCTGAATTAGATCAGGATGAACGGGATCAGCTCGGAAACAGGCTGCAAGAGTTAGAGAATCAGTTGAATAAGCTAAAGTCTTCTATGCATGAAGCAGATATTGAGTTAACCGGAAAGATAGATGAGATTTTAAAAAACGCTTATTTAATGCCTTTCCAGACGAGGGAACTGGCTGAATCTTACCTTGAGTCGTGCCAGCCTTCGTTTAAAATTGGCCTATTTTTCAGCAAACAGAAAACGGAGCAGGAAAGGTCAGTGCGGCTTGACCGCTTCTATCAAGATTTTTCCGAAAAGGTTAAGTCTCAGCTGGAGTGGCATATAAAAGAGCTGTTTTTACAGCAGTTCAAGCAGCATAATATCCATGATTCAGAAATTCTAGCACAAGTTCAGAGCTTCAAGCTTTCCTTTGAACCAGCAGTTTTAGCCGAAACAGTAAAGTCCGGGGCCATGGTTTCAGGAGATTATGTTCTTCAGTATACGAACGACACCGCAGAGGCTGTAAAGAGAATTGCCAAAAAGAACGCAGCTTTCCTGAAAAATGCACTACTGGAAGCGCTTGAAGAAAATATCAGCCAGGATCAGACTGTACTGGTCAATGAAATCCGCAAGCTTACTGTCTATGCGGAAGCTCTTAGTGCAATTAAAGCTCTCAATGAAAAAGTTATTAAGGCATCTGCCGAGATGAAAGTCTATTTAACAGGTGACTTTGCTCAAGTTGAGTTTCAAGAGCAAGCCAAAATCCTTGCAGCAGAAGATGTCGATGAAGCTGAAGTTGTTTTCCTGCATGAAGATAAAGCTGAGAAGGAAAAGGTGCCAAAGAAATCTGGAAAATCTGCTGAGGAAGAGCAGACAGGGGAAGCCGTTCCTGCGGTTTTCGTTCAGCCTGATATTGAAAAGCTTCAATTCACCGCTAATGCAGTAAAGGATATCCCAGGTTTCAGAAAGCTTGCTGCTGATTTGGCAGATAAAGCATCAAGGCTTGAGAGCAAAGAATTCACAGTTGCCCTTTTTGGTGCATTCAGTGCAGGAAAGTCCTCCTTTGCCAATGCTTTAATCGGGAAAAAACTGCTTCCGGTTTCACCAAATCCGACGACAGCTGCAATCAACAAAATTAAGCCTGTTACGGCTGAAAATGTCCATGGAACTGTTCTTGTAAAAGTAAAGGATTCACAGACTCTCTTAAATGATATCAATCATTCATTGAAGGTCTTTGATTATTCTGCAGGAAACTTTGGCGATGCTGCTGCAGCGATTAAAAAGATCACTGGGGAAAACCAGGATTTCGATGCGAATGAAAAGACACACTTTGCATTTCTTAATGCCTTTATGAGAGGTTTTAATTTCTTCACAGATCAGCTTGGGAAAATCATAAAAGCTGATTTGGAAGAGTTTCGGGATTATGTAGCCAATGAGGAAAAATCATGCTTCGTTGAGACAATAGAGGTTTACTTTGATTGTGAACTGACAAGGCAGGGAATTACCCTGGTTGACACACCTGGGGCAGATTCGATTAATGCGAGGCATACCGGGGTCGCATTTGAATATATAAAAAACTCGGATGCAATCCTTTTTGTAACTTATTATAATCATGCCTTTTCGAAAGCCGATAGAGAATTTCTTATTCAGCTTGGAAGGGTCAAAGACACCTTCTCACTTGATAAAATGTTCTTTATCGTTAATGCCATTGACCTTGCCAATAATGAAGAAGAAAAGGATTCGGTACTGGAGTACGTTGAAGAACAGCTGGTGCAATACGGAATCCGCCGGCCGCATCTGTCTGGCATTTCAAGCCTTCAAGCTCTGGCAGAGAAGCTGGATAACAGCAAAGAGGGAGTTTCCAATATCAGTTCATTTGAAAAAAGCTTTTACTCCTTTATAAATCAAGACCTGCTGAATATTTCCATCTCATCAGCAGAAACAGAGTGGAGGCGGCTATTAGCCCAGCTGAGGTCTTACATTTCCTCCTCACAGGAAAATAAAGAAGTCAGGTTTGAAAAGCTGAAACAGCTTGAGGAAGAGCATCAGACGGTTACTGAGATTATCCGTGGACAAAAATCCGAACTGCTTTCCCAAAGGCTTGAACAGGAAACGGATGAGCTAGTCTTTTACATCAAGCAAAGAGTATTTCTGCGTTTCTTTGATTTTGTTAAGGAGGCTTTCAACCCTTCAGTCCTGAAGGATGATGGCCGGAACTTAAAGAAAATGCTTAAAATCGCTCTTGATGAATTCCTTGCAAGCTTTGGGTTTGATTTTGCCCAGGAACTTCGTGCAACAACATTAAGGCTTGAATCCTATATATCCAAGCTGATCGGCCAGCAGCAGGAGACTATTTCGAAAAAAGCCGCCAATGTGAACAGTGATTTGTCTTTTAGCTCATATGAGCCATTAAAAATGGAGAGTATTGAATTTGATTCTGCATTTTCCAATGAAGACCCGAACCAATTTAAAAAGGCTCTATCCTACTTTAAAAACCCAAAAACGTTTTTTGAAAAGAATGAACGCAAGCAGTTGGCGGATGAACTGGAGAAGAACCTGCAGGAACCTGCAGATCGTTACCTGCAAGCTGAAAGCACCAGACTAAAATTCCATTACAGCAGCCTGCTGACGGTCGAATTTGAGCGGCTGCTCAATTCGCTGATTGAACAGAACAATGAATATTATGAAGGTATTACGGCTGCTTTAAAAGATGATTTCCCGATTGAAGAGCTGAAAGAAATTGAGAGGAACATTGCACAGTACGAATAATAGGTATTGAAAGGTTGCTGCTTTTCTTATGGAAAAATGGCTTTCCGCTGCTGAAGAAAAATATAATATAGACATCCTGTTTGCATGTGAAGCAGGAAGCAGGGCCTGGGGGACAGATGATGCGGAATCAGATTATGATATCCGCTTCATCTTTAAACATAAGGACCTGAAAACATATCTTTCCCTTGAACGTGCCAAAGAGGTTATTGATTCAGATAACCCTTATGATGCGCACGGCTGGGATATTTTTAAAGCATTTGACCTTATGCAAAGATCAAATCCAAGTATATTCGAATGGGCATACTCACCCATCATCTACAAGGATAGGGATGGCTTTTCAAATAGGCTGAGGAGTATCGCGGAAAAAGAGTTCTCACGGTATAAGTTATTCCAGCATTACACCCAGCTATTTTCCCGCAATCTTGGGGAAGCGGCAAAAAAAGAGGGCTTTTCAATTAAAAAACAGAAGCTGTTAATCCAGGCGATAAGAGCCTGCCTCATTTCAAGGCAGCTGCTTCAGCAAAGCAAAATAAACGGAGATTTTTTGTATACAGGTCTCTTTTGCTTAAAGGAAGAGGATGAGATTACCCGCTTTTATCAGACCCTGGTTAATGCAAAACAACGCGGGGATCTTATTCAGGAGCATCTAGCTAATCAAATAGCTGATACACTCGAGTCAGAAAGGGAATTCCTCTATACAGCCGGTGAATCAATGCCTATAGGAAAAGGCAAAGTATCCGGACTGAATAAATGGCTTTGGGAACTGCTGAAAGTTTAATATCATTCTGAGAAGTAAAGGGAGAGCTATGGAGAAAAATTCATTTCATGCATGTGCAACCTGCGTAAACTTCCATCCTGAAAAGCGTAAAGAAGGAATGGTTTATTTTTGCAGCAGACTGGGCTATGAAACGAAACCTGACTATCAATTTAACTGCTGGACACCAAAGGAACATATAAAACGCCTGATGGAAAAGAGAAAAGGGGAGAACCTTAAATGAAGTATCAAGTAGAAAAGGAATGGGTAGTAACTAAACTGGATGATCCTAATATCCGAATTGCCGACTGCCGCTTTAAACTTGGGTCACCTGAAGAAGGGCGCAGCTTATATAATCTCAGCCATATTCCCAATGCCGTGTATTTTGATTTAGAGAAGGATCTGTCAGGCCCTGTTAGAGAACATGGGGGCAGGCACCCGCTTCCAAATCCCTCTCAATTTAAAGAAGTCCTGGAGAAGGCTGGTATCAGCAGGGATACCACAGTAATTGCCTATGATGGAGGAGAAGGGGCTTTTGCCGCAAGGTTCTGGTGGCTCCTCAGGTATTTGGGACATGATAAAGTTTATGTATTGAACGGCGGATATAAAGAATGGGCTGAAAGCGACTATCCTTTGAATAATAAGATTCAAAGCTTCGGGCCAGCTGACTTTAAAATCGATCTGCGGCCTGACATACTTGCCTCATACGAAGAAGTTAAAGAATATACCGGTAATCAGGATACTGCTGTTATTATTGACTCGAGAGAGGAAAAGAGATACCTGGGACTGGAGGAGCCAATTGATAAAAAAGCCGGCCATATCCCTGGAGCAATCAATAGAGTTTGGCTTGAAGCGTATAAAAATGGCAGGTTTAAAGAAGCAGAGGAACAGGAAAAACGGTTTGCAGACATCGATAAGAATAAACCTGTAGTTGTTTACTGCGGATCTGGGGTAACAGCAGCACCTAATTTTCTGGCATTAAAGGAAGCTGGCTTCAGTAATGTTAAATTATATGCTGGAAGCTTCAGCGATTGGATCTCTTATGACGGAAATAAAATAGAAACTGTCGAAGAATAGAGGAATCCCTTTCAAAAAAAGGGATTTTTTTACTGTTAAAATTATTATATAATTTAAAAGGTTTAATAGATTTTGAAAATGGGGTGGTTAAATGAATACTTCGGGCTACACGATAACAAAAAAACAAAGAACTGAAACAAAACAAATATTGGTAACGACTGCAATTATTCTAATATTGTCAGCAATTTTTATTCCTATATTTTTACTTTCACCATTTCAGGCACAATTTTTCAGACCTGAAGGGACCTGGGTTTTCGAAGCGCCTAAAGCCGCTTATGTTACATTTAGCATAGCTTTGGCATCGATGGGGATTTTTATCCTAGCGGGGGTTTGGCTGCACAGTGCTGAAAAATTGGGCAGGATTGCGAAATTTATTACAGGAGCCGGTTTTTTGTTTTCACTGGCTACAGTTATCCTCAGTTTTGATTATTACCACTATATTGATAAGAATGGTGTCCATTTTAATACATTATTCAGTTTGAAGGAGAAGCACTATAATTGGCCGGAAATCAAACATGCCAGGCAAACGGTCATAAACAAAATGGGTGTTATGTCTGATGATGAATTAATCTTTACCTTTAAAGATGGAACTACATATGCGTATCCATTAAATAATAATGTCCGAAATGCGCGAATCGCTACTTACTATGAACTGGAAGAACATGGAGTTGAACTAATAAGGGAAACAGAATAGGGCTGTAAAACTTTTCAAGAGAAACGGAGAGTTTCCCATGATATAATAGTTGTTATGATTATAATCGGGAGGCGGAAAAATGAACGAGAAAAAACCTTCACTGCTGCTGGTTGATGGAATGGCTCTGCTGTTCAGGGCATATTTTGCAACAGCGATGTCCGGTCAATTTATGATAAATTCAAAAGGAATACCTACAAATGGAGTTTACGGATTTGTTAAACACTTTTTAACGGCTGTTTCTTCCTTTAGCCCGACTCATGTGGCCGTTTGCTGGGATATGGGAAGCAAAACCTTCCGTACGGAAATGTTTGATGCCTATAAAGCAAACCGTCCTGAAGCTCCAATTGAACTTGTGCCTCAATTCGATCTGGTAAAAGAAGTCGTGGAAGCTTTTGATGTTCCAAATATTGGCCTTGAAGGATATGAAGCTGATGACTGCATTGGCACCATTGCAAGAAAAGCAAGCCAGGAAGCGGAAGTACTGATCCTTACTGGCGACCAGGATATCCTTCAGCTTCTGGATGATAATATTTCTGTCATTTTGCTGCAAAAAGGCTACGGCAATTATCTGGTGCATACGACAGAAACCTTTTATGAAGAAAAGGGAATAACACCGAAGCAGATGATTGATTTGAAAGCCTTCATGGGAGATACAAGTGATAATTATCCCGGAGTAAAAGGGATTGGCGAAAAAACAGCTCTGAAGCTGCTGCAGCAATTTGAGCATATTGAAGGTGTATTAGAAAACCTGGAACAGCTCACAAAAGGACAGCGTGCCAAGATCGAACAGGATCTTGAAATGCTGCACTTGAGCAGACAGCTCGCCGAAATAAAATGCGATGTACCTGTTGAATGCCCTCTAGACCTGGCGCAATTCACAATGAACCGGGAAAAGGTCATAGAGAAATTCACTGAAATTGAATTCCGCGGTCTTCATAGATTTCTTGATTTTAAAAAGGAATATGCATAATAGAGACCCCAGGCTCCTGCCTGGGGTTTTAAATTTTTTTCATGATTGCGCATCTCCAAGTAAAAGAGAAAACTGAGCGCATAAATGCAAGAAACCCGCACACACCATAATCATGCGCGCATACCGAAGAACCCCCGCGCACATCCTCGCCAAGCCAGCGCGTATAAGAAAAGCTTGCGCGTACAAACGAGAGAGCTCCGAGCACACAAGGGTCAAGCGCGCGTAAACGAAGAACCCCCGCGCACAAAAATGACAGTAACCGCTCACACAAGGATCATGCACATATAACCGAAGTAAAATGTGTACATCTCCATCAGACCCCAAATGCAGCTTTACTCTAACAAACATTAATGCCGCCAAAGGCGGCATCCAATTTATTTAGTATTCTTCTTTTTCGCTGCATTCTCCAGTTTGCTTTTAGGTTCCTCTGAAAATTCAGCATCCTGCCCGTATCCTTGAGGGTTTACACCAGGTGCTTTTATTCCTCTGTTTGTATGTCCATTTTTGCTCATGTGATTCACCTCCCCAGTCAGCAACTTCTCCATTGATAACCTTATTATTGTTAAAGTCTTCGGGTTTTAATCATGTCCATCGAGGGTACAATTTAGCAACTGATGCGGTGAGTTCTTCTTCTGCTTTGGGTTTAATTATTCCATAATTACAGGCCTATTTAGCATTTGAAGGAGGAATAATAAAAGTCTGCATACTTCACAATAAAGAAGAGGTGAATTGTTATGAACAAGGGAGTTTATATCGCTCTTTTAAGTATAGGGCTGGCACAGGGCCTAAAAATCCCCATCCATTATGTGAAAAAGGGAGAACTTCGACCTGATTTGTTTTTCCAGACAGGGGGCATGCCGAGTTCTCATTCGGCTGGTGTTTCTTCTTTAACCACTTTTATAGCTTTAAAGCGCGGAGTTCCGACGGTCGACTTTGCTTTATCACTGGTTTATGGCCTGATTGTTATGTATGATGCCCAGGGAATCAGGCGTCAAACCGGTGAGCTTACCTTAAAGGTAAATAGTCTTGGTGAGCTGGTTGATAAAATTCACAAAGATGAGACAGTTAAGTTTGAGGAGGAAGGTCCAAAGAAGCTGAAGGAAATGCTCGGCCACCAGCCTGCTGAAGTATTGGGCGGAGCTCTCCTCGGTGTATTAACCGGAACACTTGGCTACCTTCTAACTAAGAAGAAATAATTGAGCTTACAACTCCCCTGCTTCATGCAGAAAAAAGGTAGATAATTGTCGAAAAATCAGGTAAGATTTAGGAGAACGCAGGAGGGAGCAGGGGAAGAGGGTAAGTGAAATGAAGACAGTTGAAGAGTATTTGCACTTTTTGCAAAGTAAAGGATTTCAATTTCGGGAAGACGCGATTGGCTTCATTTACTTTGGCAAAAATTATACCAATGCTTCTGATGAGCTTGCCAATGCAGCAATAGAACTTACATTAAAAGCTCAGAAATCATTTGACGGCAGTTTTTACGTATCATTGCTTGAAACATTGGTTTCAAAGAATATTACCAGCAGGCGTGAAGCAATAAAATTTGTAAAAGAAAAATCAATCATTTAAAAGGCGTGTTTTTTGAGGACACGCCCTTTTTCTATTTATTAAGCTGTTTTTCTCCTAAAGATGGATAATGTTTTCTTAGCAGGAATTTCTGCAAAGACCATACCTGCAAAAATTAGCAGACAGCCAGTCAGGGCACTAAAGGAAAGTCTCTCATTCGCCCACATAAATCCTGCAGCAGCAGCAAACACAGGTTCCATGGCGAATATGAGGGCCACTCTTGTTGGGGTTGTGAATCTTTGAAAAGCAGTCTGTGCAAAAAATGCGAGCGCGGTCGCAAACAATGAAGTTACAATTAGAGCAGTCACCACATTGGTCTTAAATAATACTCCAGTTTCAAATGCCTGCTGCCAATTTTCTGTAAAAAACGCAAAAATGCCTGATAGCAAGGCCACGGTACATACTTGAATAACCGTTAATAGCAGGGCCGGGTATTTGCTGCTATATTTTCCTGTGAATATAATATGAAGGGCAAAACCAACTGCACAGATTAATACATATGCATCACCGATATTTAGCGAGACTTTATCAGTCATTGTAAGCAAATACAATCCCGCTGTTGCAATTGATACACCTATAATAGCATTGAACCCTGGCTTAATTTTTAAAAGCATAAAAGAAAAGACTGGGACCATTACTACACTTAACCCCGTAATAAAGCCAGCTTTTGAGGAAGTTGTATGAAGCAGTCCGATTGTCTGGAAAGCATAGCCTATAAATAAAAACAAGCCCATAATAATTCCAGAAATCAAAAGCTTTTTGTTTATTTTCTTTAACTGTTCTCTTTCAAAAATAACTAGCCAGCCTCCCAGCAAGAAAGCGGCCATGAAAAAGCGTACGCCATTAAAAGAAAATGGCTCAAGAAAAGCAATGGCGTTTTGTACAAGCACAAAGGTAGTTCCCCACACAAAGGCTACGAGCAATAGGCTTACATCTGCAAATATAACCGATCTATTCATTATCTCATTGACCTTTCGTTCTATTTTTGCGAATGGCAGCTCTGGCTAATTCATCCGCTCCTTTGTTTTCGGAGCTGGACACCCATTTCATAAAAAACAAATCAAATTGCCTTGTAAGCTCCAAAGCATTTTCAAGCAAGGGAGCAAATTTTTTATTTTTAACGAATTCCTTTTCAACGGCCCGGTTAACGAGCTGTGAATCCGTTCGAAAGGATACTGTTTTGTATCCCTTTTCTATACATATTTCCAGAGCATGAATAAATGCACGGTATTCGGCTTCGTGATTTTCCATATTCCCTAAAGGAATGGAATAGCGTTCAACTTGGCCATTATTTTTAATGAAAATGCCTGCCCCGCTGGGACCCGGGTTTCCGGCACTTGCTCCATCGATATACACTTCAATCAATTAAACTGCCTCCTGATTTTAACAGCATAATAGGGTAAACTAAGTGTAGTTTATCATAAAAATAAGCGATAAAGTGAAACTTCAATAAGTGGGGGGCTTTATCTCCCACTGATTGTTAGTTGAACCAATCGGGCCTTTACGGGCAGTTGGATCCCCCAGTTATCCTCCATTGATACCGCTGAGTCTTTAATTGGGGGAGCCTACTGCCCGTCAGACCGCGATAAAACAGAAAAGGATACCAAAAATGGCATCCTAATCTTTTACTGGAAAACGTTTAGCAATATAGCCAAACGGGGTATCAAGTATAGCTACTATAAATTTCAGCAAATAAGTGGTGATGAATATTTGAATCCATTCCTCCATTGGAAATACGCCGAGGAAAGCAATGCTTGTAAAAACAAGGGTATCCAATAGCTGGCTGATCATAGTGCTGCCATTATTCCTGATCCAAAATTGGCCATCCTTTGGAAATTTCTTTTTTAAATAGGTAAAAATATAAACATCCGTAAATTGACTGACTAAATAGGCAGCGAGGCTTCCAGCAGCAATCCGCGGCAGAATCGAAAAAAGAGTGCTGAGGGGCTCCTGTGCAAAATCTGTTTCATGCGGTTTAAATAATAAAACCATCTGCATGATGAGAGTCATGGACAGAAGAGTAAAGAAACCAAGCCATACAGCTTTTTTTGCTTCTTCCTTTCCGTACTTTTCATTTAGGATATCCGTAACGAGAAAAGCGGTACCGTACATAGCGTTTCCTAAAGTAGCCGTCAGGCCGAACATTTCAATGGTTTTTACGACTTGAAGATTGGCCATGACAGTAGAGAAGCCAATCCACACGAATAAACCAGTCTTTCCGAACACGCGGTACATAGTCAATACTAATGTGAAATTAATAATTGCAAAGAGAAGTCCAAACCATTCGTTAAACATCATATTCCTCCTAGTTTTGTTAATGCGGGAGTTTACGAACCGCAGGAGATATAAAATTGTCATTGACCATTATACCTTGAAATATACTCAGTTAGTAATAAACTGAGTAAAGTATAATAAGTTCAACTATTGCAAACAGTTCTAATAATGATGACCAGCTAATAAAGTACAGAAAGGCTGACCTTAATGAAATATAAATTGGAATGGAAATATAAACTTAAAGGTAATGAGGATATATTATTTACTTCAGACTGGATTGACGGTGAATCGGCCTTGCAGGCTGGAGAAGATATTGAAAAATCAGGGAAGGGCAAAGAAATAATTTACTATGATGAAGCTGGCACTTCATGGAGCACAAAGGAAATGAGAAAACTTCTAATGGAAGTGGAAGAGGATCCCCACGATATTACCGTATTTTTTGATGGGGGATTTAATAAAGAAACCTGTCAGGCTGGGCTCGGTGCAGTAATATATTTTAAACAGGGCAAAAAAAAGTACCGTGTGCGGGCAAATGAGCTATTTGATGAGATGGATAATAATAATGAAGCAGAATATGCTGCCATTTATTACACTCTCAACCTGCTCGAAGAAATGGGCGTTCATCATATGACTTGTGAATTCAAAGGTGATTCACAGGTAGTGTTGAAACAGCTTGAAGGTGAATGGCCATGTTATGAAGAAAATTTAAACCGCTGGCTTGACCGAATTGAAGAAAAGATTAAAAAGCTTGGTATTTTGCCAAGATATAGACCCATTCCGCGCAATGAAAATAAAGAAGCAGATAAATTGGCCGGTCAGGCACTGCAGGGGAAGTTTATTAACAGCAAAATGCAGATCATATAATCCGATATAAGGAAGGCGTGAATCGTTTGAGCAGGAAGGAAATTATTAATGAAGTGGAGGAGCTGATAATCAGTTACTGCAAAGACTGCTTCCTTCATAAGCATCATAAAGAGGAAAGAGGGCGCAGATATGCCCATCGATTTTGCATTACAGAGTGCACTGTAGGTGAGAAAATTAAATCAATAGGCAGCAAGCTTTCATAAATCAGGAAAAAAATAAAAGGCTGGCAGGTGCCAGCCTTTTTATCGTTATATTTGAATTATAGTTTTACAACGTTTGCAGCTTGAGGTCCGCGGTTTCCTTCAACGATTTCGAAAGAAACTTCCTGGCCTTCTTCTAAAGATTTGAAACCTTCACCTTGGATAGCAGTGAAGTGAACGAATACATCGTCTCCGCCTTCAACTTCGATGAAACCGAAACCTTTTTCATTGTTGAACCATTTTACTTTACCGTTTTGCATGTTTACTTTTCCTCCTAAGCCTGTCAAGACACATCTTGTGCCTTAGATGAATATTACCACCTAACAAAACATAGAGCAGATATTTTTATCTAATAACGGAAATATATTCTGTTAAATGATGATTATAATATACATGAATGGGCACTTTCCGTCAAGGAATTAAAACGCTTTTTTACAAAAAACAATAAAATATTTAAAATATTTCAACTTTTGTTTATTTGAGAGTGAAATGCAATGTTCACTAGTGAATTGATAACATAAATTAGAGATTTTCTCATATTAATTATTAATTATCTTGTTGGCAAAGGGTGAGGAAAATGTATCGGTTTTCCATTGAGAATCAAGATTGGATCTTGAGGTTTTCACCCAACATCCAAATAGAAGCAGAAGAGAAGCAGGCCATCATCAGCTCGATCCTGCAGCTTGGCAAGGATCTCCCTCTATACTCACATGGAGAGTCATTTCTTATTATGAATGACCAATTAGGCATCATTGTATTTAATGTTGAGAAAATTCCATCCATGATTTTGACGGTCGCAAACATTGTTACAGAAAATAAATGGTACATCCAAAAAAACCTGACAATAAAGCGCTATCTTAAAGAATGATCGGCAAAAGCCATTTTTTTGATAGAAAAAAATTTTGGTCGCCGATAACTTTCCAGCTCCACAAGGAATGCAACGACAGCTTTATCATCGCACGACTAAAAGTGTTAGCTTTTAGGAGGAGCGCCTGCCCCTCGAGGTCACAAGGCTGTCTAGTTGCGGCTCCTAGTGACGAAAGACTAGCCAATCCCTTCCAAGGAAAGTACACTTCTTGCAGGGCTCGTCTTATGCTTGTCGTCCCTGTGCAGTCGCCTCTACATGTAGGGCAGCCTCCGAAAAAAGGGAAAGAACTCCTTTCCGAGAGGCTCGTCGTGTGCTTGATGCCCACAGGTTAAGGAAGGCTTCGACGGTATACACACCGCACGACAAAATAGGCAGCTTTTGAGAGATATGGCGTTCTTACTGCAAGGCGCTTGCGCTTTTCTTATTGCAAGCAAATTTATTAGGTAATAAATCACAGGGTCTTCCGCCTTATGCAAACGCTTTCCTGCATGGATTAATATATAATTGCAGGAAACTTTAAACAATTTGCAAAGGAGGACTTATGTTGAGAGGGTATAAACAGTTTATTTTTCTGGCCGCTGCTATAATATTGGCGGCATCCAATTTTTTATCCCCATTCATGCAAACGATTGCATCAGCTAAAAAAACGACACAAGGGCTCGATCAGACTACGGCAGTCACTATCCATTATCAGCCTGCAGAGGGCAATGCGAAAGATTGGAATTTATGGGTATGGCCTAAAGATGGCGAAGGTCAGGCTTTTGAATTCACTGGTGAAGATGAATTTGGACTCACTGCAGAGATTGTACTCCCTGGAATCCATGATGAAGTTGGGTTTATTGTCCGTACTGACAGCTGGGAGAAGGATGGGGGAGACCGATTCATCAATGTACAGAGCGGCAATGATGAAGTATGGGTAAAAGCAGGCGATGAACATACATATACATCACCGCCTGATGGTGAGTACAGGGACTTTCCAGCATTTGAAAGGGTGAAGGTAAAACTCCACTACTTTCGATATGACGGTAATTATGAAGGCTGGAATTTATGGACTTGGCCAGAAGGCAAAGATGGCAAAAGAGTTGATTTTGCAGCAGAAGATGATTTTGGGAAAGTTGCTGAATTTGAGCTTGAAAATCCGGAAGGTATGACAAAGGCCGGATTATAGTCAGGAAGAGCATAGAAGGAAATGACTGGGCAGGCAAGGAATTTAGTGATCGCTTTATTACAAAGTTCGATGAAAATGGGAATGCAGAAATATGGATTGTTCAGGGAACAGAAAGAATTTATTACAATCCAGCCTATATTGAAAAAGATCCAAAAATAGTGAATGCTTCTATGGATACTTTTAATCAGATTACGCTTGAAACCAATTTTCCTTTCCAGTGGAGGGATTGGGAATCCATCATTGAAATTGACAATGCCAATATTAAAGAAGTTGTTCCTTTTGACGGGGACGAGGAAAAGGATTTTACAAATAAAGTAAGAGTGATAACAGAAGATAAACTAGATTTCAGGCAATCATATAAAATTTCTGCAGTTTCATTCGGAGAGGCAGAGGTGAAGATTGGGGATATTGTCAGATCAAAGGAATTTGATGATGCTTTCTATTATGATGGGAAGCTGGGAAACCAGTATGCGAAAAATCAAACCTCCTTCAGGCTTTGGGCTCCTACAGCAAGTGAAGCATCGATAGTGCTTTATGACAGCTGGGATGATCAGACTGCTGAAGAACTGCCTCTTAATAGAGGTGAAAAAGGAACCTGGACAACTGTTCTAAAAGGTAATCAAAATGGGCTGATTTACAATTATAAAGTTAAAATCGGAGGGGAATGGACAGAAGCGACTGATCCCTATGTCCGGGCTGTAACAGTGAATGGCGACAGGGGCGTTGTGATGGATCTGGATTCAACCGACCCTAAAAAGTGGAATAAACAGAAGCCGAAGTTAAAGAATCCAGAGGACTCCATCATTTATGAAGTTCATATACGGGACCTTTCGATTCATGAGGACAGCGGCATTAAGCATAAGGGGAAGTTCCTTGGAGCTGCTGAGAAAAGCACTTTAAATTCAAAAGGAGAAAAAACAGGTTTAAATCATATAAAAGATCTTGGAGTCACACATGTTCAGTTCCTTCCGATTTATGACTACCGGACAGTTGATGAAACAAAACTGGACGAACCACAATATAACTGGGGCTATGATCCTAAAAACTATAATGTGCCGGAAGGCTCGTATTCTACTGATCCTTATGATCCAGCTGCAAGAATTACAGAATTGAAGACAATGATTCAGGAATACCATAAAGAGCAGCTGCGGGTTGTAATGGATGTTGTGTATAATCATGTATTTGCAGTAAATGAATCCAGTTTCCATAAGCTTGTTCCAGGCTACTATTTCCGCTATAACGAAGATGGAACACTTGCCAATGGCACAGGAGTCGGCAATGATACAGCTTCGGAAAGAAAAATGATGCAGAAATTTATCGTCGACTCTGTTGCATATTGGGCTGAGGAATATAATCTTGATGGATTCCGCTTCGATCTGATGGGCATTCATGATACTGAAACAATGAATAAAGTAAGAAAGGCATTGGATAAAATTGATCCTACTATCATTATCATTGGGGAGGGATGGGATTTAAACACACCACTGGCAGCTGAAAGAAAGGCCAATCAGAAAAATGCCGAAGATATGCCTGGCATTGGCCATTTCAACGATGGCATCCGGGATGGTTTAAAAGGCAGTGTGTTTGATGAACTGGATAAAGGTTTTGTAAATGGCAAACAAGGCATGGAAAACTTTGTTCAGCAAGGAATTGCAGCAGGATTGGAATATCCGGGCACTATGGCCACATACAAAGATCCTGAACAGGCGGTTACCTATGCTGAGGCGCATGATAACCACACTCTTTGGGATAAGCTTGAACTGACTAATCCAGACGCAGCGGAGGAATCAAGAAAGAAAATGCATAAATTGGCATCTTCCATTATACTGACATCCCAAGGAATCAGCTTTGTTCATGCAGGCCAGGAATTCATGCGGACAAAATACGGGGATCACAACAGCTATAAATCCCCTGACAGTGTAAATCAGTTAGACTGGGACCGCCGAACAGATTTCAGCGGGGAAGTAGACTATTTTAAAGGTCTGATTAAGCTCAGAAAGCATTATAAATCGTTTAGAATGACATCAGCTGAGGATATTCAATCAAAGCTTGAATTTATTGATGCCCCAGATAATACGGTGGCATATAGACTGGATGCAAAAGGCCTAAAAGATAGAGCGAAAGAGATTGTTGTAATCCATAATGCAAATACAGAAACAGCCAAAATAACACTTCCAGGCAAGGGCCCTTGGCATTTGCTTGCAGACGGAAAACAGGCAGGGATAAAAAACCTAAAGATATATCAGTCAAAAACAATTGAAGTACCTGCACAAACAAGCTTTATTCTAAAAAGATAAGTAACGGAGGAGAATCCTGTCAGGGGATTCTTCTTTTGTTTTGCTTAGCGGAACAGATTGTTTTAAAAATTTCATAACTATATAGGTATTTTAACTCCCTTTGCTAAATTTTTAGGTTAATATTAAAATAGATGTCTACAATTTGTTCTACAATGCAAAGGGAGCTAAAGTATGAAATTGATAATCGCGGAAAAACCCGATCAGGGTATGACGCTGGCTTCTATTTTTAAAATGAAGAAACACCAGGGATATATTGAGATCCTTCCGAACGATATATTTCCCCAAGGGGCTCATGTTACTTGGGCTATAGGCCACCTATGCCAGCTGTCTGCCCCTGAAAAATACAAGAAGGATTGGAAAAAGTGGTCATTGGATACATTGCCCATAATTCCGGAGCAATTTCAATATGAAGTGACAAAGGATAAAGCAAAACAATTTAATATAATCAAACAGCTTGCTTCTAATCCTAACTTAACAGAAATTATCCATGCTGGTGATGCAGGGAGAGAAGGCGAGCTTATCATCCGGAATATTCTAAGGCTTACCGGTACCAGAGTGCCCATGAAAAGGCTCTGGATCTCTTCCTTGACTCCTAAAGCCATAAAGGAAGGGTTTCTTACCCTGCTGGATGAAAGTGACACAAGGAACTTATATTATGAAGCCTATACGAGAGCATGTGCCGACTGGATCGTTGGCATGAATGCTTCACGATTATACAGTCTTCTTCTGCAGCAGAAAGGCTTCTCGGATGTTTTTTCAGTAGGAAGGGTTCAGACTCCCACT
Source organism: Cytobacillus sp. Bac17 (assembly GCF_024519925.1). NCBI lineage: Bacteria > Bacillati > Bacillota > Bacilli > Caryophanales > Bacillaceae > Cytobacillus > Cytobacillus sp. Bac17. The sequence goes on from NZ_JALJRC010000019.1 coordinate 55,706, forward strand.
TTAGCTTTAATCGTAAAAAGGGAACAGGAAATCCAGAATTTTGTTTCCGAACCTTTCTGGGAAGTAAATGCACAGTTTAAAGTAAACGGGAAAAAATATATCGGCAAGTGGGAAAAAGATGGGGAATCAAGAATTAAGACGAAGGAGCTTGCCGAAAAGATTGCGGCATTCTGCAGGGACAAAGATGCACAGGTAGAAGATGTGCAGGCCGAAAAAAAAGAATTCCTGCCGCCGATGCTTTATAACCTTTCTGCATTGCAGGCAGAAACCAACCGCAGATTCAAATTCCCGCCCAAAAAAACACTTGATGTATTGCAGAAGCTTTATCAAAAAGGAATCGTTTCATATCCTCGCTCAGATTCCAGGCATGTAACAGAAGGAGAAGCGGAAATGTTTCCGGAGATCCTCAGGAAAATGGAAACAAAAGATGAGTATAAGGAATTTTTCCCTTTGCCTTCAAGCTCGATTTTGCAGAATAAACGGTATGTGAATGATAAAAAGGTAACTGATCACTATGCCATTATTCCGACCGAACAAGTGCCCGACCTGGTAAGATTATCTTCGGATGAAAAAATTCTCTATGACCTGATCGTTAGGAGCTTAATAGCTGCACATTATGGAAAAGCTGTAACAGAATATACAACTATTAAAACCCTTGCAGATGGAAGAGCTTTGTTTTTATCCAAGGGAAAAGTACAGCTTGAAGAAGGCTGGAGAAAAGTGATTCCGCAGCAGGAGAAGGAAAAGGAACCGATTCTGCCTTTATTGCAGGCGGGTGATCAAGGTACAGTGTTAAAGGCGGATGTAAAAGAAAGCAAAACCCAGCCGCCAAAAAGGTATACGGAAGGCCAGCTGATTACACTGATGAAAACGGCCGGGAAGCAAATCGAAGATAAGGAACTTGAGAAGGTCCTGATGAAGACGGAAGGCCTTGGAACGGAAGCTACAAGGGCGGGAATCATCACAATGCTGAAGGAGCGCAAATACATTGATATAAAGAAGAATCTTGTATATGCAAACTCAAAAGCAAAAATCCTGATAGAAGCAATAGGCACAGAAATACTGGCTTCTCCAGAAATGACAGCCAAATGGGAACAGCGGCTGAAGGATATTTCGGATGGTCAGGCATCCCCCAAACAATTCATGGAGCAAACCAATAAAATGGTTGGCCATTTGATTTCCGCCTCCATTGAACATGCGGGAAAGTGGACATTCTCTGAGGAAGATAAAGAGGGGTTCACGCCCGGGAAATTCAAGCAAAAAAGAGCAGTCAATCTGGGCAAATGCATGCTGTGTGATGGTAAAGCTGTTGATAAGGGGAGCTTTTATGGCTGCTCCAATTATAATAAAACAAAATGCACTTTCACTATTTCCAAAAGCATTATGGGCAAGACGATGACTCAGAAACTGATCAAACAGCTACTGAAGGATGGGGAAACAGACTTAGTTGAAGGTTTTACAAGCAAAGGAAAGGATAAAACATTTTCAGCTAAATTAACCTGGGACCGACAGGAGAATAGAGTCAAATTTCTCTTCCCGCAAAAGACCTGAATTTGCTTGCTGCAGCGAATTTCCTTGTCTCCATTTTCCAACTGTAGTAAAATCGTTAAAGTCTTATAATTGTTAATGAATGAAATAAAGTGGACATGGCGCTCTGCGCATTTATAATATCTGAATTTATATCTTTGAATTTTGAGAATGGTCTAGCTCGAGCGGCTACCCCCTCGAGATCACAAGTCAATCCTCCCAAAGAGGCAAAGAACGCCTTTCTGATAGGCTCGTCTTGTGTTTGTCGGGGGTGGGCAAGGCGCTTGCGCTTTTCTAATTGGCAGGAGGTTGCGTAATGCCAACACCAAGTATGGAAGATTACATTGAACAAATATATATGTTAATCGAGGACAAAGGATATGCCAGAGTTTCTGATATTGCCGAGGCTCTCTCTGTACATCCCTCTTCTGTGACAAAAATGGTTCAGAAGCTTGATAAGGATGAGTATCTAGTTTATGAAAAGTATCGAGGGCTTATTTTAACGCCAAAAGGAAAAAAAGTCGGCAAGAGGCTTGTATATCGGCATGAGCTTTTAGAACAGCTCCTGCGTATTATTGGAGTTAAAGAAGAAAATATTTATGAAGATGTGGAAGGCATTGAACATCACCTGAGCTGGGATGCCATCGATAGGGTTGGCGACTTGGTTCAGTTTTTTGAAGAGGATGATAGCCGCATTGGAGTACTGAGGGAAATCCAGCGTAAAAATGAAGAAGAACAGTAAAAACCTGACTGCTTTCGTCAGGTTTTTTTCATGCACCGGACTTTTTTAATAGAAGCTGGGAAAATCATCAAAAGATGACGCAAAGGAAGGATTCAGATATATCGAACCATCTTCGTTTTCATAAATTTGAATACCTTCAATCAAGCCTTCTTTAGCCTCCAATAGTGCTTTCCGATAAGAAATGATCCTTCCTCCGGAAGTCTGGAATGAAATAATCTCTTCATTGTTGTTTCTGTAGACTGCAGTCAGCTGTTCACCGTTCATATAAACACTCCTTATTCATTTTCTATCAGTATTGTTGACTTTTTTAACATTTTATAATCAGAGGTATTTTTGATAATCTTAGCGAATTTAAAATATTGGGAACTTTTTTAATGAACAATCGTATGCATACACGGGGGGATATGATGAGCACTTTTAACTGGTCTGCAGAAGCAGAGAGGCTTTGGGATGAAAATTCGGAATCATGGAATGCAAAGAGTGCAGCAATGTGGGAGGAAGGGAGCCGAAAGGATATCATCTCCTTCTTCGAAAAGCATGTCAAAAAGGGATCTGCCGTATGTGACCTTGGATGCGGTGATGGGTATGGTTCATATAAACTTGCTTTGGCTGGCTATAAAGTTATCGGGATTGATGTCTCTGAAGAGATGATACATAAAGCAGAAAAATTGAACGAAAAAACAGGTGCGGTATTTAAGAAAGAAGACATTTCAGATCTTACCCTTGAAGAGAATGCACTTGATGCGGTCCTTGCCATCAATTCACTGGAATGGACAGAGAGCCCGCTGGATGTATTAAAAGAAATTCGGCGAACTGTTAAGCCGGGCGGAAGGGCATGTATAGGCATTCTTGGTCCAACAGCTGCACCCAGGGCTAACAGCTACCGCAGGCTTTATAAGGAAAAAGTTATCTGCAATACCATGATGCCGTGGGAGTTTGAACGGCTTGCAAAAGAAAACGGATGGTCAAAGATTGATGAACTTGGTGTTTATAAAAAAGCATCAGACCAGCTTTCAAAAGGCTCGCTGACGGATGAGCTAAAGCAATCATTATCTTTTATGTGGATCTTTATGCTTGAAAACAGGAAAAATGAAGGGATGGGAAGAGAATGAGCAGATATTCAATTGAAGAGTTTGTAAAGCAGACAAAACAGCAGGATAAAGGAGAAGGATTATTTGAACTTGAAACACCAAGGATGCTCGAAATTAATTTAACCAGCCAGGTTTGGGCTAAAGCAGGCGGGATGGTTTCCTACCGCGGCCAAATTAAGTTTGAACGCGAGGGGATACTCGAGCATGGCTTAGGAAAAATGTTTAAAAAGGCACTTACTGGAGAAGGGGCAGCTTTAATGAAAGCTACGGGCAACGGAAAGCTGTACCTTGCAGACCAAGGAAAGAAAATTTCAATTCTGAATCTCGATGGAGATGCCATCTTTGTAAATGGGAATGATCTGCTTGCATTCGAGCCTTCCATCAGCTGGGACATTAAGTTAATGAAGAGGATGGCAGGCATGCTTGCAGGAGGTTTGTTCAACGTCCGTTTAGAAGGAACAGGAATGGTGGCTATCACTTCTCACTATGAGCCGCTGACACTCTTGGTTACTCCTGATAATCCGGTGTATACGGATCCAAATGCGACAGTTGCATGGTCAGGTACACTGCAGCCGGAATTTGTGACAGATATCTCATTTAAAACGTTCCTTGGAAGAGGAAGTGGAGAGTCGATCCAAATGAAGTTTTCAGGCAACGGCTTTGTAGTAGTTCAGCCATTTGAAGAAGTGTATTATGCTCAGCAATCATAAGGAAAAGCCGGTATTTGAGAGGGGCAAACCTCTCAAATACCGGCTTTTTTCATGCTTTGCTGCAAATTAAGTTATCCGTTCACTGCACTATTAATCCCAATCATAAGGAGTTTCCTGGTAAACATAGTAGTTCAGCCAGTTGGAAAACATTAAATGGGCATGTGACCGCCATTTATTATGGGGGTTTCTGCCGGGATCATTATTCGGGAAATAGTGTTTTGGCATGGGGACCTGCAGGCCTCTGGTTCTGTCTCTTGTGTATTCTTCCGCAAGTGTGCCTGCTTCATATTCCAGGTGTCCTGTTACCATGATTTGTCTTCCGCTGTTGGCACTCATGATGAAAGGACCCGCTTCCTCAGATGATGACAGGAGCTTGACTTCCGGGTGTTTCAGCAATTGCTCTGTATAAACATCAGTATGGCGCGAATGCGGAGCAAAGTAGATGTCATCGAATCCTCTCAATAATTTCTCGCTTCTGTCATGGACTTCATGAAGGTAAACGCCTGAGCACTTTTCAGGCAGCTCATATTTTCCGATTCCAAAGTGATAGAATAACGCTGCCTGTGCTCCCCAGCATATATGCAGGGTGGAAGTAACATTCGTTTTCGTCCACTCCATTATTACGGTTAGTTCCTCCCAATAGTCCACTTCTTTAAAGTCGAGAAGCTCTACAGGTGCTCCAGTTATGATCATCCCGTCAAATTTGCGGTTTCGGACTTGCTCAAACGTAGTATAGAATTGTTCGAGATGCATAGGACTGGTATTTTTTGATTGATGTGTGGCAGTTTTTAAAAACGAGATGTTCACCTGTAAAGGCGTATTTCCAAGGAGTCTTAAAAGGTGTGCTTCGGTTTTTTCTTTTTCAGGCATCAAATTCAGGATGAGGATATTTAATGGGCGAATATCCTGCTGTTTGGCACGATCCTCATCCATGATAAATATATTTTCTTCCTCTAAGATCTCCCTTGCAGGAAGCAGCTTAGGAATTTTTATTGGCAAGTGATCATCTCCCTGTGCAAAAATTCAATTAAACTTATTATAAAGACGATTCGAAATTGTATCAATGCTTCACTGTGTGAAAATGCGAAAATATCAAAAGTAAATGACAATATTTCGATTCGGGGATGGTACAATATAGCTGTAAGGAACCTATACATATTGGATTCTAGGGGGATAAAAATGAATGTGAAACCGATTGTAAAATCAGACATTGAAATTGCCCAGGCATCTGCAATGAAGCCTATTGCGGAAATAGCTGAAAAAATCGGGCTCTTAGAGGATGATCTGGAGCTTTTCGGCAAGTATAAAGCAAAATTATCCGCTGATACCTTAAAGAAATTAAGTATGAAAGAAAGCGGAAAAATAATTCTTGTCACCTCCATTAATCCGACACCTGCAGGAGAAGGAAAATCCACAGTAACAGTCGGTCTTGCCGATGCTTTCAACAGACTTGGCAAAAAAGCTATGGTCGCGATGAGGGAACCTTCTCTTGGGCCAACTATGGGAATCAAGGGCGGAGCAACCGGCGGAGGGTATTCGCAGGTTCTGCCGATGGAAGACATCAATCTGCATTTTACCGGTGATCTTCACGCAATCACTACAGCCAATAATGCATTGGCTGCCCTGATTGATAATCACCTCCAGCAGGGGAATCTGTTAAATATTGACCAGAGAAGGATAGTATGGAAGCGTGCCCTGGATTTGAACGACCGTGCATTAAGAAAAATAGTCATTGGCCTTGGAGGGCCTGTACAAGGTGTTCCGAGAGAAGATGGATTTGATATCACTGTGGCTTCAGAAATTATGGCCGTCCTATGCCTTGCCTCTGACCTTCAGAACTTGAAGGAAAGACTGGGGAAAATGGTGATAGCATACAATTATGATAAACAGCCGGTAACAGTAGCCGATCTTGGAGTGGAAGGAGCTCTTACTTTGCTTCTTAAAGAAGCAGTCAAACCTAATCTGGTGCAGACAATTGAACATACACCGGCATTGGTTCATGGCGGCCCGTTTGCCAATATTGCTCATGGGTGCAACAGTGTGATTGCAACTGCCGCTGCCTCCAAGCTGGCTGACTATGTAGTGACAGAAGCCGGTTTTGGCGCGGATCTTGGTGCTGAAAAGTTTTTAAATATTAAAGCCAGAACAGAGGGCATTGACCCTGAAGCAGTGGTGATTGTAGCTACAATCCGTGCTCTAAAAATGCATGGCGGTTTGTCAAAAGCAGAATTGGGCAAAGAAGATACTGAAGCACTCACTAAAGGCTTTGCTAATTTAAAAAAGCATATTGAAACAATTGAAAGTTTTGGCCTTCCGTATGTAGTGGCTATTAACCGGTTTATTTCCGATAGCGAGAATGAAATAGAGGTCCTTACAGAACTTTGCAGTGAGGCCGGCATGCCAGTGGCGCTGACAGAGGTTTGGGAAAAAGGCGGGCAGGGAGGAATTGAGCTGGCCGAGAAGCTCCTGGGAATTTTGGATGAAAAAGCAGCGAATTTCAGCCACCTATATGATTTATCTTTGCCTCTTGAGGAGAAAATTCTAACAGTAGCCCAGACGGTTTATGGCGCAAGCAAAGTGGAATACTCAACTAAAGCCAAAAAGCAGATAAAAGACTTTGAAAGCTTTGGCTGGGGCGTCCTGCCGGTTTGTATGGCTAAAACACAATATTCATTATCTGATGATCCTTCAAAGCTTGGAAGGCCATCAGATTTTACCATTACTATACGCGAGCTGAAGCCATCTATTGGTGCAGGATTCATTGTAGCACTCACCGGTGATGTGATGACTATGCCTGGATTGCCTAAAGCCCCTGCAGCCATGAACATGGATGTAGATGAAGATGGGAATGCTGTCGGCCTATTTTAAGGGGGAATTAGCCCATGTTTGACCCAACGGCCTTTGAGAATATGAAGGTTGTAATGGAAGGCGGATTCTATGACCGGGATCTGGACGGTGAAATAAGAATCGTTGATCGAAATGACATATTAAACTCAGCTAAAATGAGCCGGAGGTATGACATTACTTTCACAGACATTGCAAAAGGGCTGGCAGAGATTTTCTGTACCTTTACAATGGAAGCGGGATTGGATAATCTCGCAGCTGAGCTATTGCCTCAAGGGAAATCTGAGAAGCTGGCAGGCTGCCGGATTAATGTAAAATTTACAATTAAGCATCCACAAGATTCAAAATCATTTCTGCAAATCCGTGAAGTTCTGCGTCATATCTGGGGCAGTGAACGGAAGGTCGAACAGACTGTAAAATACAACCCTGAAAATATGAAGGCCTTGGCCGAAACAGAAACCGTCATTTCTTTTAACCGGCTTATTCATGAAGAACAGATAGATGATCTGAATGAAATGATCACTTATATGACCGCTTCGATGAAAGCTTTAAGAAAAGTCTATATTTAATATGAATGCGTCTTGCCGAAAATAGCAAGGCGCTTTTTTCGTATGGAATTTATACGGAAAATTCAAAATTATATTTACAATCACTTACTCTGATAATACGATTAAGAAGGAATGGAAAAACATTCCGAATAATATCAAAAGGAGGAGAGGCAAATGGTTTTGGTTATCATTGAAGGAAAAGGAATTGAGAAGGGTAGACAAGACGTAACCTAGTCAGGAGGACAAAGGTATGATTCAAAGTACAGACAAAATAGTCATTGCAGAGTATCATGAGGGCTTTGCGGCAGGAATAGCAAAAATGTGGAACTTGAGCAGAGACAGCTGGGGCGGAGATACCAGTGTAATGACTGAAGAACAAGTAAAAACGAAGGAAGCGAATAATGGCAATATTACTTTATACTTAGCGCTGTATGGTGAAGAGGTCGTAGGCTATTGCGGGTTATCGGAATATAAAGAAGATACGGGATCCCTATACATCCCTCTTTTAAATGTAAGGCCGGATTACCATGGACGGAAAATAGGAAAGATGCTTGTGCTGAAAGCGCTGCAAAAAACAATTGAATTGGGCTGGCCGCGCCTTGACTTGTATACATGGCCAGGAAATGTGAAAGCTGTCCCGCTTTACAAAAAATGCGGTTTCTTCTGGGAAGACAGAGATGATACAACACACTTAATGAATTTTATTCCGGCTGTTCATCAGACACAGCTTTTGAAACCTGCCTTCGAAAAGCTTGATTGGTATAGCAGCAGCATGAGAGAAATTGACGTGAAGCCAGATGGAATCAAAGAAAGCGGCTTTACATTTTACGAGTATTTATGGGAGAGCGGGGAAGTGTCTGCGAGAGTCAGGTTTGAAAGAACGGGCAGAGGAATCAGTTTAATAGAAACGGATGATTACCTTCTAGAACTATCCATGGATCATCATGAAGTAATCGGAAATGAAATCCAAAATTTCCAGCTCAAATTCATCAATAAGACGGGAGTTCCTGTTTCTTTTAAGGCTGAAGGCAATAACCAGGGAAGAGTCGAAGCTGTTTTCGAACATGACCTGATGGCGGAGAGTGACGCGGTAATTACCGGACAATTCATAGTGCATGAAGGGGAAGAGCCTAGTATCTGGAAAACGCATCCTTCATTAGAAGTTAAGGTGTGGGTAAATGGTGAGGAGTGTGAATTGCGCCTTGGTCTGCTGCCTAAGCAGCCAGCCAAAATTACAGGCGGTTCAAAAGGGAATCTCAGGTTTATAAATCAGGAAGCTGAATTGGAAATTGAGGTTGAGAACAACCTTGAAGAAGACGCCGTATTTCACCTTTCATTTCCTGTAAGTGATCTTGTCGAATTAGAAGAGCGGGACTTTAGAATAGAGCTTCACAAAAAAGGGCGTAAGTTGCTGAAGGTGCCTTTCATTGTTAAAAAATATGGCTTTTATCAGCCGGAAATGGCAATATTGGCAATAAAGGAGAATGGAGACGAACTCGCTTTTTCATGCAGCTCAATGGGCATCCCCATTAAAAGCTTCGGTCAAAAGTTCGGGGGAGAGTCAAAGGATTATTGGCATATCTGCAATGGAATCTGCCAGGTGAATATCCGTAAATTGGATTATAAAATAACGGCTGGCAGGAACGAAAGTGTTAACCAGCCTTTCGCGTTTTTTGCTCCTAAACTTGGGAAACCCTTTTCAGCTGAATTTTCAAAGGCAAAGCCGGTGGCAGCTGAGTGGTTTACAGATGACACGGCAATCACTTTCAAATTGGTATTCAAGTCTGAAGCATTTACAGGTATTCTTGTATCATTGTTTACATCCCTATATGGTGAAGGCCTTGTTAAAATATGGGCTGAATTGACAAACGAAGGGGATGAAAAATATGAGAATCTGTATTTCAGCCAGCCGTTATATTATGAAATGCAGAAGCCGTATTTCCCCCTGGATAATGAAGTAATCGAGTTTTCTGACATAAAAGAATTGGGGTTCATGGAGTTATCAGGTATAACCGAAAATTGGTTTTTCGCCGATCATAACGGCGAGCCGGTTGGATTCTGCTGGCCGAAAAATGCGAAGTCCAATCCTGATGGGTGGCAATTTTACTATCAGCAGGAAACTGGCTGCATTGAATCGGGAGATCAGATAGTATTGGCACCTGGCTATTTATCAATAGGAGCTTTCCGGACATGGGAAGAAATGCGGCATTTTGCAGGTGTCGGGACAGAGTATAAAAAAAATGTTTACCAAGAAAAAGCACTAATTATCAATAGGGGAAATCCAGTTGCAAAAGAACAGGATACAGCAGAATTCACTCTTAAAACATATCGTTCTAGTTATCTTAATGGCACTATTGATTTATATTTAAATACAGATAAAAAACAAACCTCAAATTTCAGTCAAGAACAGGAATTAAGTGTGTTCAAATCCAATTTTCCTATTAAGGATACGGAACCTCTATCTATTATAAATGCTGAAATTACCCTTGACAGTGAAAAGAAGCAAGTAAGGGAACTTTTGCTTGTGCCCCGGGGTAATGTCCGTAAGCTTACGGAAGAGCATGGCGGCAAGACTGTTTATATCATGGATAATGGCATCATTAGTTTAAAAGGTGCACCGGATTTTTATCCTGGCTTATTCTCATTAACCTATAAAGAGAGGGAGTGGCTTGATTCATCCTTTCCCGAACCGGTTGCCAAAGGATGGTGGAACCCATGGACTGGCGGCATGAAAACTGTGCCATCGCAAATGAGTGTGTTCTCGCTATTGAAGGAGTCATCTTCTGCTGAATTTACCAGTGTTAAAGATTCGTATGGAAACGAATGGTCTGCATTGGCCATCAGTACGAAAGTTGTCCATCACTCCATATGGAAAGGCCTTGAATATACACAGTATTTCGCGTTATTGCCGGGAGTGCCGCTCCTTGCCCATTGGGTAAAAGCGGAGAATGCAGGCGGGAAGTACCTGTTAAATGAAAAATGGATTACAGATTTATTTATAGCCGGTAGCTCATTAAAGGATCTTACTCTTACAGTAAGTGACAAAGGAGCAGAATCAGCATATCAGGCCGGAGTTGAGGAGCAGTCATTTGTTCTAATTGATGGATCCCGTATTTCCAGCTGCCTGTCTCCTGAAAATATGTATGTAATGAGAAGTAAAGATAATGAATTCCTTGGAGCATATATGAATAAAGAAGCATTCGAAGTTATTTCGGAACGAAAAGCAGGCCCATTGGCCAAACCGGGCTTTATTGCATTTGATGAAAGAAGCTTCGAGGGCAGACTGCTTAATAGACTCCACAACCTGGAATTCTGCTAAAGGAGAAATTATGAAAGTCATAGATGCACATATTCATTTTTCTGATATTAAATCATTTCATCATACTGCCAATGAACTCTCACTTGTAGATTATTCATACCATGGGCATCAGCAGGAGTTCCAAAAAGCTAATGTAGTCTTGAGCATTGCAATGGGGCTTACAGAAACAGAAAATATGGGCTTTCCGGATTATGAAGCAAGAACGCCTATGGGGCTTGACCTGGATGATAAGATACCGGCTAATGTTGTTTACTGCGCTGGCATCAATCCATATGATCTCAATGAAGGAGCTCTTCAAAGGCTGGAGGATAATCTGCAAAAGCCGAACGTGGCAGGGATCAAGATTTACCTGGGATATTATCCTTTCTACGCCTATGATGATGTTTATGAACCTGTGTACGAACTCGCTGCAAAATATGGAGTTCCTGTTGTATTTCATACAGGAGATACTTATTCAGAAAGGGGATTGCTTAAGTATTCTCACCCGCTGGCTATTGACGAGGTTGCTGTTAAACACCGGAATGTTAATTTCATGATGGCTCATTTTGGAGACCCATGGACTTTGACAGGAGCTGAAATCATATACAAGAATCCAAATGTCTATGCGGATCTTTCAGGCCTGATTGTCGGTACAGAAAAAGAATTGAAGAAGCGCAGCAAAGGAAGATTTTTGGATCATCTGAGGCATGCTTTAGTGTTTGCAGATTCTTACGATAAATTGCTGTTTGGAACTGATTGGCCTCTTGCGCCAGTAGGTCCTTATATTGAATTTATAAAAGAACTCATACCTGAAGAGCATCATGAAGATGTATTTTACAATACCGCTATAAAGGTTTTTCCTAAAATCAAGCCTTTTCTGCCATAGAACCTGCGGCTGGAAGAGAAATCTTTCACTTCCAGCCTTTCAAATAGTCTTAATTACATACATACACGTATAAATATCTTAAAAGGGGGCGGCTATAGTGGATAAAATTGCATGGGTAACAGACAGCACTGCTTTTTTAAATAACGAGTTAAGAGACCATCCTCACATGTACCAGATTCCGATGACCATCATTATGGATGGCAAAGAATATACAGATGGAGTTGATTTAACACCGGAAGAACTTTATGCGAGCTTAAAAACCCTTGATACTCCTCCAAAAACTTCCCAGCCATCAATTGGTGCTTTTCAGGAGTTATATGAAAATCTGCAGAAGGACTATGACTGTATTATCGCAGTGCTGGTATCGGCAAAACTCAGCGGGACTGTTTCTTCCAGTGAACAGGCAGCCCAGCTGGTTGATATACCAGTATACAGCATAGACTCCAAGATATTATCATACCCTTTAACAAGATTAATCCTTAAGGGGATGGAATTGGCAGAAGCCGGACTGGATATTAAAGAAATTATCCGCAGGCTTGAGGCACTCCGCGATACGGGAGAAACCTATGTCCTCATTGGGAGTCTTGAACAGCTTCATAGAAGCGGCAGGATGTCCGGAGTTCAGTTTTTCCTGGGCAGCATGCTAAATGTAAAGCCGATCATTTCAGTTCGTGATGGGGAATTAAGCGTAAAAGAGAAAGCCAGAAGCGAAAGAAAGGCAAAAGACAAAATTGTGAATCTGCTCAAGGGTGCACATGAGAGAAAACTGCTGAAGGAAGTATTCATCCTATACGGTTTGCATCCGGAAGAAGCGGAGACATGGAAGAAGGAGCTCCAGGAAGAATTTAATGGAGTTGAATTTGGATGCTATTCTTTGGGGGCTACCATTGGCGTCCATGCAGGAGAAAATACACTTGGCATCAGCTGGCTGAATGGCCTGGAATAAAATAGCTTAGGGACCTGGTGCAGGAAATCAAATACTGGTTTTCTGCGCCATTTTTTTATCGGTGCCGTCTGTAAGAATGAATCCAATAAATGGTTCTATAGATATGGCATTACCTTGCCATCGTTTCTTTTTGGGACTAATGTTAAAATGGAGTGTGGAGTTTGAAAGCAGGTGAAATAATGAAGGAAAAAAATATACATTTAACAGAAAAATTCGTCCGGGATACACTCGGAGAAGATTCAACCGGGCATGACTGGCATCATATTGAGCGGGTGAGAAAAAATGCCCTTTACATAGCCAAAAAGGAACAAGCAGGAGATCCTTTTTTAATTGAAATGGCAGCGCTGCTTCATGATATACCCGATGCTAAGCTGAACACTTCAAGGGAAGCGGGAGAAAGGAAGCTATCTGATTTTCTGCAGGAAATTGAGATTGCAGAAGAAGCTTCCAGCAGCATTAAGACAATTATTGATTCAGTTTCTTTTAAAGGCGGCAATAACAAGAAGGTCTTAAGCGTGGAAGCTAAAATAGTCCAGGATGCGGACCGATTGGATGCGATTGGTGCTGTAGGGATTGCACGGGCATTTGCCTATGGCGGCAAAAAAGGGCAGCCAATTCATGATCCCGGCCTTGAAATCAGAAAAGTAATGACTGAAGATGAATACCGGAATGGTAAGTCATCATCCATCAATCATTTCTACGAAAAGCTATTGAAGCTGAGAGACCTGCTAAATACTGACACTGCCAGGGAAATGGCAGAAGAGCGGCATCAAATTATGGAGAAATATCTGCATCAATTTTTTATAGAATGGAATGGTCAAGCATGAAGATGATCTCTGTGGAAAATGTTACAAAAACATATGGAGAGAAAGAACTTTTTAATGATATATCTTTTACAATCGCTGAAAAAGAAAGGGCAGGACTGATCGGTGTAAACGGTACAGGGAAATCTTCCCTGCTTAAAGTGATTGCCGGTGTTGACCTGCCAGACTCTGGAGAAATAGTCACTCCTAGAGATTACACCATTTCATATTCAGCACAGCAGCCTGAACTCAACTATGATTTAACAGTTCTCGAGCAGGTTTTTGCAGGAGATGCGCCAATTCTTGTACTGCAGAGAGAATATGAACAAGCCCTGCTGGAGCTTAGCATGCACCCCGAAGATTCAGACATTCAGCAAAATCTTTTCGAACTTCAAAAAAGAATGGATACCCTTGATGCCTGGGAAGTGAACACCGATGCAAAAACGATACTCACTAAGCTGGGTATCGAGGAGTTCAGTAAAAAGATTGGAGAGCTTTCTGGCGGGCAAAAAAAACGGGTTGCTCTGGCACAAGTATTGATCCAGTCACCTGACTTGCTGATTCTTGACGAGCCGACAAATCATCTTGATTTTGAATCGGTCAAATGGCTGGAAGAATATCTGGGCAGGTACAGGGGTGCTCTGCTCCTTGTAACACATGATCGTTATTTCCTTGACCGGGTTACAAATAGAATGTTTGAACTTGAAGGCGGAAATCTATACAGCTATAAAGGGAATTATGCTGCATTCCTTGAAGCAAAGGCGGTAAGAGAGGAAAATGAGGCGGCAGCCATCGATAAGCAGAAAAATCTGTTCAGAAGGGAACTGGAATGGATCAGAAGAGGTGCAAAAGCCCGTACCACCAAACAAAAAGCCAGAATCCAGCGGTTTGAAACCCTTGACAGCCAGCTTGCTTCAGTTAAATCCTCCGAAAAATTGGATATGTCCCTAAGCGGCAGCCGCCTAGGAAAACAGGTATTTGAACTCGAATCTGCTTCAAAAAAGTATGGCACTCAAACGATTCTGGATCATTTTGATCTTCTTGTAAAACCAGGGGATAGAATAGGGATTATCGGAAGAAATGGAACGGGGAAATCTACTCTGCTTAACATACTGGCAGGCCGGATTCCGCTTGACTCAGGTAAGCGCATTATTGGGCAGACAGTAAAAATCGCTTACTATACACAGGAAAGCGAAGATATGGATGAGAACAAGCGCATGATCGAATACCTCAAAGAAACAGCAGAAGTGGTTGAAACATCCGATGGCAAAACGATTTCTGCAGCTCAAATGCTTGAGCGCTTCCTATTTCCGGCCTATTCTCACGGCACTCCTATCCGCAAGCTTTCCGGCGGGGAAAAACGCAGGCTGTATTTATTGAAAATCTTAATGTCTGAGCCTAATGTTCTTCTGCTTGATGAGCCGACCAATAACCTTGATACTCAAACCCTAACGGTTCTCGAAGATTATCTTGAAGATTTTCCCGGTGTAGTCATTACAGTTTCGCATGACCGCTACTTCCTGGATAAAGTGGCTGAGCAGCTTCTTGTATTAAAAGGCGAGGGCAAAATCGAATCCTACTATGGAAATTACAGTGAATTTCTTGAAAGCGAGAATGCCAAGCCTGTTCAGGAAGCTGATTATGCACCCAAAAAAGCGAGGGAAACTAAGCCGAAAAAGAAGAGAATGAGCTACAAAGAAAAAAAGGAATGGGAAGAAATCGAGGGTAAAATTGAAGCGGCTGAATCCCGTCTCGAAGCGATTTCCTCAGAAATGGCCAGCATCGGCAGTGACTTTGAAAAGGGTCAGGCCTTAGTAGAAGAAGAAACAAAGCTGAATGAAGAGCTTGAATACTTGATTGAGAGATGGAGCTATCTTTCAGAAGCAGCTGAAAATGAATAATTCATACCCGGGGATTTTTCCCGGGTTTCTTTGCATATTCAGAAACAGCTAAAATGCCTCGATAATCTCCTTATGTTAAAATAATACCAGTTACCATCGTGAATATATAAAAAAGGGTGATACTTTTGAGAATAAAAGCAATCGAACCAACACCAAGTCCAAACACTATGAAGGTTATTCTTGATGAAGAGCTTCCGATGGGGAAGGCCAATAATTATAAAAAGGAAAAAAAAGAAGGAGCTCCAAAGATTATTCTAGATATACTTGAAATTGAAGGAATCAAAGGGGTGTACCATGTTGCCGATTTCCTTGCTGTCGAAAGAAATGCGAAATATGACTGGAAAGAGCTTCTCCCTCAAGTAAGATCCGCTTTTGGCGAGGATGTGGAAAATGAAGGCACAGAAGACAACGGCATCGATGAACATTTTGGCGAAGTCCAAGTGTTAGTCCAAATGTATAAAGGAATTCCCATGCAGGTGAAACTGACTGACGGCACAGAAGAAAAGCGCTTTGGACTTCCTGAAAACTTTATCAGTGCTGTTTCAGAGGCCCAGGATCCTGCAGATAACGTTGTCATGGTCCGCAAGTGGAAAGAATTCGGTGTCCGCTATGGAGACTTTGACCAAGTTGGCCATGATATTGTTGAAGAACTAATGGCTGCCTATCCAGAAGCAAGACTCCAGATACTTGTTAAAACGGCAAAAAGCCCGGATAAAACGGAGGAAAAACACGCACGTTCCCTTCTTAAACTGTCTGTCGAAGATCTGGATTCCCCAGATTGGCGGGAGCGCTATCAAAAACTCGAACAGATGGATGATCCTGAACTGGAGGACCTGCCTGTGCTTGAAAAAGCGCTTAAAGATGAGAAGGCTTCAATCAGAAGACTTGCGACAGTTTATCTTGGGATGATTGAGGAAAAGAGTGTCCTGCCTCTCCTCTACAAAGCATTAAAGGATAAAACGGTCACTGTAAGACGTACAGCAGGGGATTGTTTGTCAGACCTGGGATTTGAAGAAGCAATGGACGCCATGAAGGAAGCACTGCAGGATGACAGTAAACTTGTGCGCTGGCGTGCGGCTATGTTCCTTTACGAAGTGGGTGATGAAAGTGTGCTTCCTGCTTTAAAAGCAGCAGAAGACGATCCGGAATTCGAAGTCAGCATGCAAATCAAATTGGCTATTGAAAGAATTGAACATGGAGAAGAAGCAAAAGGGTCAGTTTGGAAACAGATGACTGAATCCCGGAAACAGGGCCAGGAATAATTACAGGAAAAAAACCGCTCACAGAATGAAAATCTGGAGCGGTTTTTTTGTTGGGCATATAAGGAATTGTTCCCGGCGTCTTAGGAAAGATGGCAGCAGGAATAAGGTAACGACTGAAGCAAAATTGTGTGCCCGGCTTTTTATAGAATGTCCCGTCCCTAATTATTGAATTCCATAACTCACACACACTGCAGTTTCACCCATTTAAAGCGAAAAATTATAATAAATTTTTAAAAATTATTGAAATTATCCGAAAAAGGGTCTATATTGGAAAGAAAATATTTGGGAGCAGGAGGCTTATCATATTATTCCCATAGAATAAGAGATTATGAATCTAGGGTAAACGGAGGTATTACATACTATGACTGGCTCACAGATGAGAAGTGATATGATCAAAAAAGGCACAGACCGGGCTCCGCACCGCAGCTTGCTGCGTGCTGCCGGGGTAAAGGAAGAGGATTTCGGAAAACCATTTATTGCTGTGTGCAATTCCTATATTGATATCGTACCTGGACATGTGCATCTGCAGGAATTCGGTAAAATTGTTAAAGAAGCAATCCGTGAAGCAGGAGGAGTTCCATTTGAATTTAATACCATCGGAGTAGATGATGGAATTGCCATGGGCCATATTGGCATGCGCTATTCTCTGCCAAGCCGCGAAATCATTGCAGACTCACTTGAAACAGTTGTTTCTGCACACTGGTTTGACGGAATGGTCTGTATCCCGAACTGCGATAAAATTACGCCTGGAATGATGATGGGGGCCTTAAGGGTTAATATTCCAACCGTTTTTGTCAGCGGAGGCCCGATGAAAGCTGGCGTTGATTCAAGCGGAAAACCTTTATCTTTAAGCTCTGTCTTTGAGGGTGTAGGTGCCTTTGAATCTGGACAAATCGATGAAAAAAGGCTTCAGGAAATCGAGCAGGTTGCCTGTCCGACTTGCGGATCATGTTCCGGAATGTTCACTGCAAATTCTATGAACTGTCTGGCAGAAGGGCTGGGTCTTGCACTTCCTGGCAATGGGACGATTCTGGCAGTATCAGAAGAGAGAAAAGAGTTTGTTAAACGTTCAGCCAAGCAGCTGATGGAATTAATAAAAAAAGATATCAAGCCGCGCGATATCGTTACAATTGATGCGATTGACAATGCATTTGCCCTGGATATGGCAATGGGCGGGTCAACCAATACAGTTCTTCACACATTGGCACTTGCTCACGAAGCCGAATTTGAATATCCGATTGAACGAATTAATCAGATTGCCAACCGGGTTCCGCATTTAGCGAAGATTGCTCCTGCTTCAGATTATCATATTGAAGATGTTCATAATGCGGGTGGAGTCAGTGCGATCATCAATGAATTGCTTAAAAAGCCGGACGCCCTGAATGGAGATTGTCTGACAGTTACCGGAAAGACGCTAAGGGAGAATGTTGCAGGCAGTGAAATTCTGGATAAAAACGTAATCCGTACCCTGGAGAATCCGCATTCTGAACGCGGAGGGCTGGCAGTTCTGTTTGGAAATCTTGCTCCTGAAGGATCAATTATAAAAGTCGGTGCTGTTGATGAATCAGTAGGCGGATACCATAGAGGACCAGCCATCTGCTTTGATTCGCAGGAAGAGGCATTATCCGGAATCATTACCGGTAAAGTGCAGGAAGGCCATGTTGTAGTCATTCGATATGAGGGTCCTAAAGGAGGGCCTGGAATGCCGGAGATGCTTGCACCTACTTCCCAGATTGTTGGCCGGGGACTTGGGGCAAAAGTCGGCCTGATTACAGATGGCCGTTTCTCAGGGGCTTCCAGGGGGATCAGCATTGGGCACATTTCTCCTGAGGCTGCTGAAGGCGGGCCTATTGCATTCGTGGAAAATGGAGATATCATTGAATTGGATTTGAATAACCGTACAATCAACCTGGAAATCTCCGATGAAGAATTTGAAGAACGCAAAGCCAATTGGCAAGGCTTCGAGCCAAAGGTCAAAAAAGGGTATCTTGCCCGTTATTCGAAGCTTGTAACCAATGCCAGCACAGGCGGTGTTATGAAAATTTAATAATGTTAAGAAAGCCGGTCATTTATGACTGGCTTTCTTGCTGATAAGAGTTTTTGGCCGATATGTATGTGATTTAGGACGATAGAATACCGTAATAGGACGATAAAAAGGATTACAAAGTAATACCCGGCATAGAAAAATTGCATAAAGATCATACGTTATAGTATGCTTACTTTACAAACTGCAGCTTAAGGAGGAGGCAATTTTATGTCTATGGCATATGAAGAATATATGAAACAAATGGTCAAGCCGATGCGTGAGGAGCTTGTACAGGCTGGTTTTAAAGAGCTGACGGCTTCAGAAGATGTAGAGCAGTTTATGGAAGGTCTTGAAGGAACAGCTCTTGTTGTTGTCAATTCAGTTTGCGGCTGTGCTGCTGGACTGGCTCGGCCGGCAGCTACACAGGCCGTCTTACGCAGTGAAAAGAAACCTGATCATTTAGTGACGGTGTTTGCAGGACAGGATAAAGAAGCAACAGCTAAAATGCGCGAGTACTTTGATGGATATGAGCCTTCATCTCCTTCTATGGCTGTTTTAAAAGGGAAGGAAGTTGTGCACTTCATTCACCGCCATGATATTGAAGACCATTCCATGGAAGCGATCATGGAAAATCTTCTTGCGGCTTTTGAGGCGAATTGCTGAGAATATAAAGATTAAACAAAACGGGGTGTCTGCTGGCACCCTTTTTTTATAGCAAAATTAAGAAATTCAGGTGAACACAATGATTATTACAACTGCCGGACGCACCAATGAAGCAATGAAAGAAAAAGCAAAAAAAATTGCCGAACAATTGGGTGCAGAATATATCAGCAGGAATAAAAGGTCTGTAGGAATGATCCAAAAACAAGTTCCTGAAGACTGCATAGTAGTTGGAAAAGAACGTTTGGAGCTTTTTCCGATAGGTGAAAGCCAGCCATTCTTCTTTCATCCCAGTTCAGCGATGTTCAGAGTAAAGCGTCTCCTAAAAGGAGAGGGTGATCCTTTTCTTCAGGCTGCGGGGCTTAAAGAAGGCAGCAGTATTCTAGATTGTACCCTTGGACTGGCCTCGGACAGCATAACAGCCAGTTATGCAGCAGGGAGTAAAGGCAAAGTTACAGGGCTGGAAGGAAATAAATATCTTTCCTTCCTGGTGGCGAATGGCCTTAGACAATGGGACTCCGGGCTTGATAGTATGAATCAGGCAATGAGAAGAATAAAGGTGGAGTCGTCAATGGCCCTTCCTTATTTGAAAAAATTGCCCCCGGACAGTTATGACGTTGTATATTTTGATCCCATGTTTGAAGAAAAAATCCTTGAGTCAGAGGGGATTAAAGCACTGAGGAACTTTGCTGTTTATGAGGACCTGTCAGAGGAAGTTATTTTTCATGCAAAAAGAGCAGCCAGACAGAGAGTGGTTCTGAAGGATCACTTTAGAAGTTCAAGGTTTGACCGATATGGCTTCAAAGTAATTGAAAGAAAGTCATCGAAATTTCATTTTGGGGTAATTGAAAAATAAGAAAAAGTGCCTGAATACCAGGCACCTTCTTATTTAATCTGCGATGGCCAGATAAACAAAGTAAGCCATCAGCACAAGGCTTGCAATAACAAAGAATACAGACCAATCCATTTGAATTTCCCCCTTTTTATTCTCCTCGGCTTGAAGAAAACGATTTGTTCTTATTATTCCCGCTTTGCTGCTTTATAATCCGGCAAATATATTTTTCACTATATATCTATTGTTCTTTTTAACGATACATGAAATCAATTTAAATTTGGTTCGAAAAGAAGTATAATAGAAAAATAGAATTGAGATACATAGCGAGGAAGGATACTATGGAATTTCCTATTTCAAAAAGAATGGCTTCTTTTCCGGAAAGTGTGTTTGCTGAATTGTCCCAAATTAAGAATTCGAAACTTTCAGACGGATTTCCGGTGATTGATTTGAGCATTGGCAGCCCTGATTTGCCCCCTCCCGCTTTTGTTATGGAGGAGTTAGCAAGAGGAACCCGGGAACCAGAATCATATGGGTACTCGTTAACAGGTACAAATGAATTTCATTCTGCAGTCTGCAGCTATTATAAACGAAATTTTGAAGTGAATCTTGAATCTTCAGAGGTGCTGCTTTTAATGGGTTCCCAGGACGGGCTGGTTCATTTGCCGATGGTTCTATGTAATCCTGGAGAGTATATCCTAGTCCCGGACCCGGGATATACTGCTTATGCTGCAGGTGCAGCATTGGCCGGGGCAAAGATGTACGGCATGCCCTTAAAAAAGGACAGTAGCTTCCTGCCGGATTTTGATGCAATCCCTGATGAAATACTCGCAAACACGAAATTAATGATTCTGAATTTCCCCGGCAATCCCGTTCCTGCAATGGCGACAGAAGAGTTTTTTCTTCAGGTGATCCATCAGGCAAAGAAGTACGGCTTTGCTGTATTGCATGATTTTGCTTATTCAGAACTTTATTATGAGAAGAGACCTCTAAGTTTTTTGTCTGTTACAGGGGCAATGGATGTAGGGATTGAAATGAATTCACTATCAAAAAGCTTTAATATGGCAGGATGCAGGGTGGCGTATGCTGCCGGTAATCAGCAGCTTATTGCGCTGCTGGCCAACTTCAAATCCAATTT
Organism: Cytobacillus sp. Bac17; assembly: GCF_024519925.1. Classification (NCBI taxonomy): domain Bacteria; kingdom Bacillati; phylum Bacillota; class Bacilli; order Caryophanales; family Bacillaceae; genus Cytobacillus; species Cytobacillus sp. Bac17. The sequence goes on from NZ_JALJRC010000019.1 coordinate 76,920, forward strand.
GGATTATGGGGTATTCTTGCCGGTGCAGTCAGCTGCAGTGAAAGCATTGAATGATCAGTCCTCTTTTTTGCAGGACTTGAGAGAAACATATAGAAAAAGAAGAGATGTATTATTAAAAGAGCTGAAAAATATCGGGTGGGATATCAGCAAGCCGGAGGGGTCAATGTTCTTGTGGGCAGAGGTTCCAAATGGATACAGCTCCTCCTGGAATTTTGCGGTTGACTTGATTAACCGCGCCGGCGTAGTCGTAACCCCTGGAAGTGCCTTTGGCCAATGGGGTGAGGGATATGTTCGGATTGCACTTGTTCAGCCCGAAGATGTATTAAAGCAAGCTGCCGCAAATATTGAAAAAAGCGGCATATTTAAGAAAATCCTTGCTTAGCAGAAAGGAAGGCGAAAAAACATGCCGAATTGGCTGAGAAAATCCTTTGTTGTACTTGTTACCATTTTAACATTTGGCCTCGTCACACCTTCTCAGGCTTTTCTATATGAAAATACCAGCCAGTTAAAAGCCTCTAGAGCTTCTGATGTGGAAAACTCGGAAAACAATGCAGAACTTGCTGAAGAGGAAGATACTAATTTTGATAAGGATGACTTTATCAGGCAAATGCTTATAGAAGCTGAGGCACAATCATATGAGAAGTTTGGCGCAAAGATAGGCCCTGTTATTGAAGATGAGTTTAACGAGGTGATACTTCCAAATATTGAGAAAGCCATCCAGGAGGTGGCGGTGCAATTTCCCGAAGAAAGCCTTGCTAACTTAAAGGTTACAGAAACTCCGGGGGGCGGATTGTCGGAAAAAATCTTTCATATCACCAATAGCAAGGCGAATGAAGATGTCATTCGCTTCCATGTAAGAAGGGACCATCCTCCTCAGCAGGGATACTGGTTTAATTTTCACTATCATACACACCATGATAATTTTCAGGCCCACCATGAACTTGGATCAATTTACTGGAATAAAAACACTCCGCCGAAATGGATGACTTAAAGATTGAAATAAATCCTGGAATATGAAAAAATATTTTTATGGATTATGAAACTTTTCATGATTTATAGCGTAAATACATTTATTCTACATAATGGAGGTTTGAGTTGAAATGGCAGTAAGCTTATCAAAAGGACAAAAAGTTGACTTAACAAAAACAAACCCGGGTATGACTAAGGTAATAGTCGGACTTGGGTGGGACACGAATAAATACGATGGCGGAACTGACTTCGATTTGGATTCTTCTGTATTCCTCCTCGGAGACACTGGGAAGGTAACTTCTGAAAGCGACTTTGTTTTTTATAACAATACAACTGGTGCTAATGGTTCCGTTGTACATACTGGAGATAACCGTACAGGAGAAGGGGCTGGAGATGATGAGCAGGTGAAAATTGACCTTGCTAATGTGCCTGCAAACATCCAGCGTATTACGTTCACAATCACAATTCATGACGGAGAAGCACGCAATCAGAACTTTGGACAGGTATCAAATTCCTATGTAAGAATCCTGAATGAAGATACAGGTGAAGAATTGATCCGCTATGACCTGGGGGAAGATTTCTCTATTGAAACTGCACTTGTAGTTGGAGAACTATACAGACATAACGGAGAATGGAAATTCAGTGCGATTGGAAGCGGATATCAGGGCGGACTGGCTGCACTGGCAAAAGATTTTGGTTTACAGGTTGGATAAATAAGAGGTATATTTGCTTAATAAGGCTCGGCATTGCCGGGTCTTTTATATGAATAAAATAGTCATCATCCGGGGGGAATAAATTAGAATGGAAATCTTAGAATCTATTATGCATACATATTCCCAGTTTTTTAACTGGGAAATGTGGGTTGAAGCTTTATCAAAACCAGAAAGCTGGGCACTGATAGGGACACTTGTCATTTTAGAAGGCTTATTGTCTGCTGATAATGCACTCGTACTTGCTGTAATGGTAAAACATCTACCGGAAAAACAGCGCAAGAAAGCACTTTTTTATGGTCTGTTAGGTGCTTATTTCTTCAGGTTTATTGCCATTGGAATCGGTGTATTCTTAATTGAATTCTGGTATATTAAGGTATTGGGTGCAGCCTATTTAGCCTGGCTTGCAATCAAGTATTTTATTGATAAGCGGAATGCCGAGCAAGAAGGTGATGAAGAGGCAATAGAAGGGATTAACCAACGGGGGTTATTAATTCGCCTTTTCGGTACTTTCTGGGGAACAGTCATTGCAGTTGAATTAATGGATATTGCTTTTTCAATAGACAGTATTTTGGCTGCGCTTGGAGTGAGTCAGGAAATCTGGGTGCTGTTAATTGGAGGCATGCTTGGAATTATCATGATGCGTGGTGTAGCGGGAGTATTCTTAAAGCTGATTGATAGAGTGCCTGAACTGGAAACCAGCTCATATATTCTGATCCTGCTTATTGCTGCTAAGATGCTTGCAAGTGCTGCTGGTATTCATATTGACCATATTTACTTCTTTATTGTATTGGTTATCGTGTTTGCAATTACATTTATTGTTCATGCTAGGAATGCAAAAAAGGAAGCTGCAGATCAGGGCTGAACTTAAATATCTTAATTGCTCTACGTTTAAAAGGGAACAGACACTTGTCCGCTCCCTTTTATTTTTATCTTTTTTGGACGAAAAAGGAAGAAAGTAGTATTTATGTAAAGGAATGGAGCTGCGAAAATGAGACTATTTTCCGATCTTCCGGATGAAAAAATAAATCAGGTGTTTTACAAAAAGCCGGGCCATTTTAACAAGAGGTCAGGCAGGGATCTTTTAGCATATGCACTTGGAGCAACTTTGTATATGCCGGCTACAAGGCCTAATATTCATCAGGATCTGCTCTCAAAAAAGCATGCAGGCCTTACATCCATGGTCATATGCCTTGAAGATGCAATTGGTGATGATGAAGTGGAACAGGCAGAAGACCTGCTGTCTTTGGAATTGGAAAATTTGAGCTCGGACCTTGCGAAGGGGCTTTGTGAAGAAGAAGATCTTCCTTTGCTCTTCGTGCGAATCAGAAGCTATGAACAGCTTATTAGACTCAAAAGCAGAATTCCCAATGGCATGCATCTTCTCACTGGTTTTGTCCTGCCAAAGTTCTCTCCGGCTGAAGGATGCAAAATTTTAACTGAAATTAAAAAGCTTAATTCTTATGGTTATTGTTTATATGCCATGCCGATTCTGGAAACTAAAGAAATCATTCAAAAAGAAACAAGGCTTGATGAATTAATCGGCATTAAGAAGGTTTTGGACCAGTATTCCGAACTGATTTTGAATGTGCGGATTGGTGCCACGGATTTTAGCGGGCTATATGGAATTCGCAGAAACTCAGATACTACTGTATATGATATTGCTGTTATTAGAGATTGTATCTCAGATATCATTAATATATTTTTGCGTTCCGATCAGCCATATGTCATTTCAGGCCCGGTATGGGAATATTTCTCCTCAAAGGAGCGTCTTCTGAAGCCTCAAATCAGGCAGACGCCATTCAGGGAACGACTTGGGCAGGATGGGCTCAAAATGAGGACGGACTTGATTGATCGGCATATGGACGGATTAATAAGAGAAATCGCGATGGATATTTCAAATGGCTTAACTGGAAAAACCATTATCCATCCAACCCATATCAGGCCTGTACAGGCATTGAATACTGTCACCCTTGAAGAGTATTTGGATGCACAGAGCATCGCCGGACAGGCCGGCGGAAAAATAGGGGTAATGAAAAGCGATTACCAAAACAAAATGAATGAAATTAAACCCCATTTATATTGGGCTAAAAAAATATTATTAAAATCAGAAGTATACGGGGTGCTGCAGGATGAGATCACATACATTGACCTACTCAAAAACGAAATATTCAATTCAGATACTCAACTCATTAACCGTTGATATTCAGATAACCGATAACCCTTATGAGCTTGCGCCTGAAGATTTGTTTGTCATGGCCGCAAGAATAAATAAAAAAAGATCCTTTTTATTTGTCAGCAAAGTACTCGGAAAACATATTCCGATTAATCCGCAAATCGGACTCCTGACAGGGGAACTGCTTGCAAGCCGTTATATGGAAAAGGTAAAGAAGGTGGAAACAGGAAAGGCCGCTGAGTTTCTATCTGCTTTTAAAAACGGCTCAGGCGTCATAAACAGCAGCCCTTTTATTCATGAAGAACATAACCCTGTCATTATCGGTTTTGCCGAAACAGCAACGGCACTTGGGCATGCTTTCTTTCAATCATTTAAACGTGCCGATTACTTTCACACGACAAGAGAGCAGCTGATTGATAGGAATTCTGTCATAACATTTGAAGAAGAACATTCCCATGCTACTTCCCACAGATGTTACACAAATGAAAGCCTTTTGGATAATAAGAGAGAGATCATTCTTGTTGATGATGAAATGACAACAGGAAAAACAGCTATTAATATCATCCGATCCATTCATGAACGCTTTCCCAGAAAGATTTATACAGTCGTCTCCATTCTGGATTGGCGTTCCCTAAAAAACCAGATTCTGTTTGATGATCTTGAAAAAGAATTGGGCATTATTATTCACAGTGTATCTCTTCTAAAAGGGGAGATAGACGTTAAGGGTTCCCCTGAAGTGCATGAAAGTCAGTCATCGGATGAACTGAAAGGAAATGATGGGCTAATTTCCTATATTCATATAAATAATGAATTCCCTGAACTATTAAGCCCGATGAATGAGCCTTCTGCTGCTCTAAGCGGTGAAGTCAGAACTATTCCTTATTTAAAAGATTCTGGCCGTTTCGGGCTGGATGCAAAACGCCAAGCCAGATTAAGTGTGTCATTAGCTGAGATCGGCCAATACCTATCAGGTAAACGGGATGGCAGGAATACGCTATGTCTTGGAACAGGGGAGTTTATGTATATCCCTATGAGACTTGCCTCATTAATGGGGGAAGGCGTAAAATTCCACTCAACAACACGCAGTCCCATATTTGTAAGTAGTGATGATGAATATGGAGCCAAATACGGCATTTCCTTTCAAAACCCTGAAGACCCTGAAATGGCACAATTTGTTTATAACATTCCAGAGGACTATTATGAAGAACTATTCCTGTTTTTCGAAAGAGAGCCGGAAAAAGATTCACTTATGCCTTTTATCAATCAATTAAAGAAATATATAAAGAATATAAAAATAGTTTGCTTTAATGGGGGTGAAACAAATGAATAGAATTGCGGAAAAATTTGGTTCATATAGTAAAGATGACGTTGTATTTTTACTGAAGGATTTAAGCAGATATTCACTTGAAGGATCCATTGAGCAAAGGGAAAAAAACATTCAGTCCGGTCAGCATTATAGTGAAACACTTCCTATTGAATACCAGCCTCCTGAAAATTACCTTTCCCTGTTTTGGGAAACACTTGATGAATACAAACGAAAAACAGCATTGTCCACAGGAGTGGTTTCTGAACAAATTTGGAAGAAAAAAGGAAAAAATGCGGTTTTAGTGTCCCTGGCCAGAGCAGGGACGCCTGTCGGTATTCTAATAAAACGGTATCTTTATGAAGTATATGGAGTAAGATTGCCGCATTACAGCATTTCCATTATCAGGGACCGGGGGATCGACGAAAATGCGATAAAGCATATCTTAAACTCACATCCTGGCTGCAATATTCAGTTTGTGGATGGATGGACAGGCAAAGGGGCTATTTCTGTTGAATTAACCAAGGCCTGCAGACAATTCCATGAACATTATGGTGTTCTTCTCGATGACACTTTGGCTGTTCTTGCAGATCCAGGATTTTGCACAACACTTTATGGAACAAGGGAGGACTTTCTGATTCCAAGTGCCTGCCTCAATTCTACTGTTTCAGGATTGGTCAGCAGAACAGTATTAAATGAATCCTTAATTGGGCCGGAAGATTACCATGGCGCCAAATACTATAGGGAGCTGGAGGAAGCAGATGTTTCAAACCATTATCTCTCAGCGATTACAGAAGAGTTCTCGGCTATTAAACAGGAAGCAGCTGAACTTGCGGCTAAGATTATGGAAAACCCTGGGGAAGCATGTTTTAAAGGAATGAAAGAAGTTCAGAGAATACAAGAGGAATTTAAAATTGAATCTATTAACTTTGTAAAGCCGGGAGTCGGAGAAACCACCAGGGTTCTTCTGAGAAGGCTTCCATGGAAAATTCTGATTAGAGACCCTAAAAGCCCATATGTTCGCCATATTGTGATGCTTGCCCGGGAGAGGAATGTCGAGATTATTCATTATCCTGATATGAGCTACACATGCTGTGGATTAATTAAAAAGACGGGAGAAGAATAATGAGGATGTTTGCTTCAGACCTGGACAGGACATTGATCTACTCAAATAAAGCACTAGCTGATTTTGGTCAGACAGGAGAAAAAAATTTAATTGGGGTTGAGCGTAAAGATGGCAGGGAAGTGGCCTTTATGACGAACGAGGCGCTCTTGATGCTGAAAAGGGTATCCGCTCAAATGCTCTTTGTGCCTGTTACAACGAGAACTTACGAACAATATAAGCGCATTTTTATTTTTCAGGATGACCAACTTAATATTCCGTACACTGTCACATCGAATGGCGCAAATATCCATTATCATGGAAAGCCTCTTGAGGAGTGGTCCGGCATAGTACGAAAGCGTCTAAAGGCAGAGTGTGCATTGCTTGAGGAAATGATGGACAGATCACAATCTCTGGAACTGAACGGAAAAATAAAAACCGCTGAAAATCTTTTCTTTTACTATATTCTGAATGAACATATTACAACAGCAGCCAAAGAGGAAATAGTAAGGCTGACTGAGTCTTATGGGTGGAGAATATCCCTTCAGGGGAGAAAACTGTATTTTATGCCGAATCCCATCTGTAAAGGCGAGGCAGTAAAATTTATTAAGAATCGGGAAGAAATAAAAATTGTTTTCGGAGCAGGTGATTCAGTTCTGGACCATGATTTCTTAAAGTTCTGCGATTTCTCATACGTCCCAAACCATGGTGAGCTGGCAGCTAATCCAGCCCTCTCACATCCTTACTTGATTTCTAATAATATAGGGGCAGCAGCCGGGGAAGAAATTCTTAATGATGTTTTAAATAATATTAAAGAAAGAGTTTAGTCCGGCTGGTCCCTCAGCCATTTTTTTAAAGCGATAAATAAACAGATGCAAAACGTATAGCATCCTGTAAAGATTAAGCTGCTGATGGCAATAGACTGGTAACTAACAAATGTGAAGACTGCAAGGATTAATGACAAGAAAAAGATGTCTGTAAAAACAAAAGAACTGGAACATAAAATATTCCTGATCATATCCAGATCATGATCAATCCTCTGATATCTCACTCTTCGAAAAAGCAGCCTCATACTGATTCACCTTCCTTTCACAGAGTACTCCAATTTATGCGGGGACAGGAATAATGGTGAAAAAGTTCATTTGAGGTTATTCAGCTATGAAAATACGGCTGAAATGAAACTTTCTTCCTGTTAAATCGTAAAGAAAGCTAACCATTTTAGAAATAGGCTGTATTCCTATGATATGATGGTAATAAGTTTACATATTTTTTCCCGTGTCATTATCCGGGAACTGAAACGCCATTTTTGAATGAAATGATAAGAATGCATCTTTCGCTCATAGAGGGAAGGGATATAAATTGAACTTGTCGTACAGTCAAATTAAAAATCACATTATAAAGATTACACATGAGAATTGGACCTCACACTTAACAAAGCCTAATCACGAGCGTTACAGTTACAGAGAGGAACAGCAAACTTTGCATATTGGCCAGATTGTTGCCAGGTTTCTCGGAGTTCCGCTTGATGAAGATGAATATTATAATCGTCTTTTTGACCTTATTCACACAGAGAATGCAGGGCTGCTTCTTTTGAGTGAAGAACATCTGGATAAAACCATTAATAATCAGCAGTTTCAGGCGATACAAAAAGTCCTGAACATTAACCGGGAACAGGATTTATCCATAAACCGCTTTGCTGCTTTCCTTGATGGGGAACAGCTGCTGCTTAAATCATCCTCACCTTCTATGCACAGGAAGATTAGAGAAGCGATGATCAGTATGCTGAAACTTTTTTCTGAACATGAACCAGCCGGATTAAAAAACCAGGATATCCGAAGAGTGCTAGTAGATGTGATTAAGTGGTCCACTAACCATTTGGGCACAGAACTTAAAGATATTGACCCTAAAAGGGCCATGCCAAAAATCCTATGGTACGGTAATGGGAAAAAGAGTCATTTTTATTTTTTGTATTACTTAATTCAAATCGGGTGCGATATTCTTTATTTTTCTCCTTCAGGGGAAGATCTTCCGGCAAATATGGGGCCGATTGGTCAGGAATCTTTTGTCCATCATTACCCTGAAAAGAAAAAGCCAGAGCCTTTTCCGCAAGAAAAGAGAAGAAGGAGTGCTACAGTTGCCTATAGAGCATCCCGGGAAATAGAGACCATCCTTAACCATGAGGGATCAGGACTTTATAAGCCCTGGCAGCTGCGGGATTATACACCTTCCTCTGTTACTTTGAAAACCACTTATGATGAGCTCTTTATTTTAATTAAAGAGAAAGCCATGATCCGCCCAAACTTCGAGGTGAAAGAAGGAAGGGTCATGATACCTTCCGTATTTTCAAAAATCCAGGGTGTAAGCAGGAACCGCAAGGAATACTGGGATCGAATACAAACAATCAGCCAGTATGATGAAAGTTTGCTGATAAGGAGATTTCCTTTTACAAATAGCGTCAACAATGATTTTCGGTTCCATTATCGGAATGCACTTGACAGGGAAGGAAAGCTTGATCCTGAAAAAATCATTGCAGGGCACTATTGGAGGTATCAGCAGCTTCCTGGCGGCCTGCAAAATGGAATTGCAATGGCGGTTAGAAATATGTGTGAACGTCCGCGTTTAAAGCCGCTTTCCGGTGAAGCGGAAGAGGAATTGAAGATTTATCTATTTAGCCAAAGCCTGCAAATTCCGCCGAGCATTCTAAAATTAATGCAGCAATTTGATTATTCGCAGGAAGTCCCTAAAATTATCCTCTATAACAACGAGCTGAACGGGACGATGGTAAGATCGGATGCCGCTCTTCTTTTACTGCTTAATCAGTTTGGACTGGATATTGTATTGTATAATCCGCCGGGCCATAACGACATTGAAAACTTCATTGAGGAAGATTTATATGATGTCCATTGGCTTGAGGATGTTGTTTTTGAACAGGAATTTAAGGAGCCATCTTTTCTAAAGAAGGTTCTCTTTCAAGGAATATTAAAAAATTTAAAGGGTGATTGAAAATGAATCCGACTAACGCAACAGATTTGAATTTAACAGCCCAGGTGCAGGATGACAAATTAACCGAAAATAAGGTATCAGAAATTAAGCTTGCTTTAAGGCAGGAGCCTGAGGTGCAAAATTTGGCCAGGTCCATCGATGAGAAGGACCAAATTCAAATACTTGAATTTGGCAAAGAGCCTGCAGTCCAGATTTCCCGCTTTTCCGATCAGATACTGAGCAACATGAGAACAACCAAGGTTGAAGATTCAGGTGAGCTTTTAAAGCAGCTCGGCAGAATTATGGACAAATTTGACAAGAAGGATTTCGAGCAGGGATCAAAAGGGATCTTTGGCAAGCTTTTCAAGCGCGGTGAAAAGATGATTGAAAAGCTTTTCGGGAAATATCAGACAATGGGCGCGGAAATTGATAAGGTTTATGTTGAAATTTCCAAATACCAAAGTGAAATGGTTGATTCCACAACCATGCTTGAACAAATGTATGAGCAAAATTATCAGTACTATCTGACGCTCGAAAAATATGCTGTGGCAGGACAGCTGAAAGCCGACGATTTAAAAGCCAATCAGCTTCCTCAGCTGGAAGGAAGGGCAGCCCAGGGGGATCAAATGGCTTCGATGCAGCTGGATTCGTTAAGAAATGCCATCGAACTGCTGGAGCAAAGAGTCTATGATCTTGAAATGGCTAAAATGGTTGCCCTTCAAACTGCACCGCAAATCCGGCTGCTGCAGCGAGGCAATACTAAGCTGATCGGGAAGATTAATTCTGCATTCGTTACTACGATTCCAATTTTTAAGAATGGCTTGATTCAGGCAGTGGCAGCAAAGAGACAAAAACTTGTTGCAGATTCAATGAGCGAGCTGGACAGACGAACAAATGAAATGCTTGTGCGCAATGCCCAGAATATTTCTAATCAAAGCGCTGATATCGCAAGATTGGCAGGCGGTCCGAGCATTAAGATAGAAACCATTGAGGAATCCTGGAATATCATCATGAAAGGTATGCAGGAGACAAAATCAATAGAAGAAGAAAACAAGCGTTTACGGCAAGAAGGAACCAGGAGACTGGAACAGCTGCAGGACAATTTTAAAAAAATGAAGCAGCAGGGTTAGGCAGCTGCTCATTTTAAAATAAAATATAAATAATTGATGAGGTGGAATTGATATGGCAATAAATCTTCAAAAAGGCCAGCGTGTTGACTTAACTAAAGGAAATCCCGGATTATCTAAAATTATGGTAGGATTAGGCTGGGATCCAGTACAAAAAAGCGGAGGCGGCGGTCTTCTGGGATCTTTATTCGGAGGCGGCGGCGGTGCAAATATCGACTGCGATGCTTCTGTTATCATGCTTGGTGAAAATGGAAAGCTTAAGAGTAATAAAGATGTTATATATTTCGGTAATTTAAAAAGCAGCGATGGAAGTGTACAGCATTCCGGGGACAATCTTACCGGAGCGGGAGATGGAGACGACGAGCAGGTAATGGTTGATTTAAGCAGAGTGCCGGCACACGTTCACAAAATGGTTTTTGTTGTAAATATCTATGATAGTGTAAAAAGAAAGCAGCATTTTGGCATGATTCAGAATGCATTCATCCGTGTCGTTAACTCTGGAAATAATCAAGAATTGATTAAATACAATCTTACAGATGATTACAGCGGAAAAACTAGTTTAATTGTCGGTGAGATTTATCGCCATGGAGGCGATTGGAAGTTTGCTGCAGTTGGCACTGGAACGGCTTCTCCAGGCCTATCAGATGTTGTGCGTTCATATTCTTAATAAAGATATTCATTGGCAGGGCCCGAATTTATTCGGGCCCTTTTTGAATTTTCATTTAATTTTCCCATCATTTGTTTCCTTCAACTTCTTCATTCGTATGTTATAATTTTAATAGATTAACAGAACGGTTAAAAATTTTTTCTCCATTCAGGCAGTTCCGCAGCTTAGACACTTCAAAGAGCTCTGTTGCCCGTAAATTATACATCTTAGATTAGCAGAAGGGGCTTTTAAAATGCGCAAAATGGCACTGACATTTACAATCATGATGGTTTCCCTTGCATTGCTGGGGAACTCTCAGGCTGCCATGGGCGGGATCAAACTAAAAGATTATCCGAATTCCTCCCAGCTTAAAGAGTTTCTCAGTTTAAAATCTCCACGACAGCTTGGCGGCATTTTTATATTGCCGCTCGAACCTTTTGATGAGGGAGAGGCTGCAGAAATGATTTCCCGGGTGGATAATCTGCCAGCCTCCCTGCTGACCAAAATAGAGGATGAAGATATCAGGGTGAAATTATTCGTAGGAAAGCTTACCGATAATCCTACAGCCCAGCACCTTGAAGGGGTAATTCCCCGCGGCTATACAGGGGGTACCACTTGGGACGATGTCCCGGGGATTGGCGGGGCAAAAACAGTCCTTGTTAAAATAGGCTACAGTGAGAAGGGGAAAGGCCATGGATCCATTAACCTGGAACTTCATGAACTTGCCCATTCTGTTGATCGCTATGTTTACAATGGCATCCGATTTAATCAGAAGTTTCTCTCTGTCTGGAAAGCTGAGAAAGCTAAATTGTTCCCGGGTCAAAACTATTTTCTATCCTTCCCTGAAGAATATTTCGCTGAGGCTTTTGCCATGTATTTTGCAGGCGGGGAATCCAGGAAATCATTAAGTGTGAATGCTCCGAAGACCTATGATTTTATAAACAAATTAAACTAATTTCACCGTATTCTCTAAATTTTTATCCGATGTGAAATTTACGGAAATTCGTGTACAATAGCAATGAGTATTTAAAAAAGGTTGGGTTGAAATGAAACAATATTTGGATCTATGCAAGCATGTTTTGGAGAATGGGACGAAGAAAGAAGACCGCACTGGTACAGGGACAATAAGTACATTTGGCTATCAGATGCGCTTTAACCTGCAGGAAGGCTTCCCATTGGTTACAACAAAGAAATTGCATTTAAAATCCATTATCCATGAGCTGTTATGGTTTTTAAACGGTGATACCAATGTAAAATACCTTCAGGAGAATGGTGTGCGAATCTGGAATGAATGGGCTGACGAGGAAGGCAATCTTGGGCCGGTATATGGTCATCAATGGAGATCATGGACAGGTGCCGATGGAAATACAGTTGATCAGATTAGCAGCCTGATTGACCAGATTAAAACAAATCCTGATTCCCGCCGGCTGATAGTAAATGCCTGGAACGCAGGAGAGATAGAAAAAATGGCTTTGCCGCCTTGCCACTGCATGTTCCAGTTTTATGCAGCAGATGGAAAGCTTTCCTGCCAGCTTTATCAGAGATCTGCGGATGTTTTTCTCGGGGTTCCGTTTAATATTGCTTCCTATGCTTTACTGACTATGATGGTTGCACAGGTGTGCGATCTGGAGCCTGGTGAATTCGTACATACTTTCGGAGATGTGCATATTTACCAGAATCATATTGACCAGGTAAACCTCCAGCTGAGCCGTGATCCCCGGCCGCTTCCAAAAATGATCATTAATCCGGATGTGAAAGATATTTTCAGCTTTAAGTTTGATGATTTTCAGCTGGAAGACTATAATCCCCACCCTCATATTAAAGGAGTTGTCAGTGTATGATTTCTTTAATGTGGGCAATGGATGAGAATCGTGTGATCGGCAAGGATAATAAACTTCCCTGGCATCTGCCTGAGGATTTAAAGTTCTTTAAAAGAACTACGATGGGACATCCGATTGCCATGGGGCGAAAAACCTGGGATTCAATCGGAAGACCTCTGCCGGGGAGAGAGAATATTGTTATTACCCGGAATAAATCCTTTTCCTGTGAAGGATGCACAGTTGTAAATACGGTTGAAGAGCTTCTGAAGTACAGCGGTGTAAACGAAGATGAGATCTTCGTCATTGGCGGTGCCGAGATTTTTAAAGCCATTCTTCCTGCAGCAGATCGTCTCTATTTGACTATGATTTATGACCAATTTGCAGGAGACACATACTTTCCGGAATTAGACATGTCAGAATGGGATCTCCTTTCAAGGGAGAAGGGCACCAGGGATGAAAAAAATCCATATGATTTTGAATTCCTCATTTATAAAAGAAAATAATCTTTAAAGCAGCTCGCTCCGGCGGGCTGCTTTGTTTTTATCATTTAATCTGTAAACATATAGTGAAAGGAACCTGATTATTATATAATGTAAACCATCCCAAGACCTGGAGGTCATTATGCTTCGATTAATAATCTTTTTTCTGTATATGGGCGGATATTTGGTTTATAGCCTGCCTGCACTAACCCGAATGAGGAAACTGAATGCTGCGCTCCCTGTTGAGGAACGAGACCGCATTATCCATAATGTGCCGCAGAAGTGGTCCAGGACAATAATGAAAATCTCAGGCTCCCAAGTGAAAGTTAAGGGGCAGGAATTGATTCCAAACGGGCCTGTTGTCATTGTTTGCAATCATGAAGGGGATTTTGATATTCCAGTCCTTCTCGCATCCATTGATAAACCTTTTGGTTTTATTTCAAAAGTTGAAGTTAAGAAAGCACCCATTATCTCTTCATGGATGGAAGTCATGAACTGTGTTTTTATTGATCGCAGCAATCGCAGCAAGGCTGTCAATTCTTTAAAGGATGCTGCATTACTATTAAGGCAGGGGCATTCTCTCCTGATTTTTCCGGAAGGAACCAGAAGCAAGGGCGGTCAGGTAGCGCCTTTTAAGGTTGGCGGATTCAGGCTTGCACAGGATGCAGGTGTTCCGATTGTGCCAATTTCCATTAAAGGGACAGCTGATGTGTTTGAAAAGAATGGGAGGCTCATAAAGCCGGCTAAAATAGAAATCCAGGTGTGTAAGCCTGTGAATTCCAGGATCGTTCAAAATATGGAAGCAAAGTTTCTTGCTCAGGAAGTAAGAGAAATAATCTGCAGCAGCCTTACAGGCAAGAAGATCGCGTCATAAGAAGAAGGCCCCTTTCAGTCAGGGGCCTTATTTAAATTATGCGGTTAATTAAATTAGAAATTGGGATTCACTAAATAATCTGTCAGTTTCTGAATCATTCCGTGGTATTCTTTGGGATCGCAAAACTCTTCTGCTGTAAAGTTGGTTTTCACCCATTGTATTAGTTCGTCAGCACTGTTGAAGTACTCTCCGCTCGTGTCGCTTTTCCGAATCATATACCTGCCGTTATCTTCATCCAATGTTACTTCCACAGGCAAAGCGCTATCCAGACTGCATAAAGAAAACTCCATTCCGGCACCCCTTTGAGATATAAATTAGCTTTTGCTTATTATATGTCGGTTTCAGCGATTTCTATCCTTGAAATAATTCGAAAAATGTAAATTTTAAAAAAACCCGATTGAAATCATGATTTGTCATGGTATAATGTACAAATTAATAACTTGTAAAGAAGAGGGTGGCAAAATGGAACAGAAGGTAATGACAAAAAAATGGGTGCAGTTGGAAGATATTTTGATTGCATACCAGCAGCTAAAGGATATTGTTGCCCATACACCTTTACAGAAAAATGAACGTCTATCAGAAAAGTATGGGTGCAATGTCTATCTGAAAAGAGAAGATCTTCAGCATGTCCGCTCATTTAAATTAAGAGGTGCCTACTATAAAGTTAAATCTTTAACTGCGGTGGAGCTGGAAAATGGTGTTGTCTGTGCAAGTGCTGGGAACCATGCACAGGGAGTTGCCTATGCATGCAGGCATCTTGGCGTCCAGGGAAAAATTTTTATGCCGGCAACCACACCTAGACAAAAAGTAAGTCAGGTGGAGCTGTTTGGGAGGGGCTCAGTGGAAATCATTCTCGTAGGAGATACCTTTGATGATTCCTATTACGAAGCTCTTAAATGTGCAGAAGCGGAAAACAGGGCATTTATTCACCCATTTGATGATGAAATGGTGATTGCAGGACAAGGGACAGTAGCGGTGGAAATCCTTAACGACTGTGAGGAGCCTGCAGATTTTGTTTTTGCGAGTATTGGCGGAGGCGGATTAATGGCCGGACTGAGCACTTACATAAAAAGTATATCACCGGAAACACAGATGATTGGAGTAGAACCGGCAGGAGCACCATCGATGAGTGAATCTATCAGGGCTCAAGCAGTAGCGCCTCTCGAGGAAATTGATAAGTTTGTAGATGGAGCGGCAGTAAAATGTGTCGGTGAAAAAACCTATGAAATCTGCAATGAGCTTGTTGATGATATTTTCATGGTGCCTGAAGGGAAAGTGTGTACGACGATCCTTGAATTATATAATGAGCATGCGATTGTGGCTGAGCCTGCAGGTGCGCTGCCAATAGCCGCACTTGATATGTGCAGGGAGCAAATTAAAGGAAAGAATGTCGTATGTGTGATCAGCGGCGGCAATAATGATATTGGACGAATGCAGGAAATAAAAGAGAGGTCCTTGCTTTATGAAGGCCTGCTTTACCACTTTATTGTGAATTTCCCTCAGCGTGCCGGAGCATTAAGAGAGTTTCTTGACGAGGTTCTTGGCCCGGCAGACGATATTACACGTTTTGAGTACACGAAGAAAAACAATAAAGAGAATGGTCCAGCCCTTGTGGGAATTGAGTTAAAGCATAAAGAGGACTATAGTGACCTCATTTTAAGAATGAATAAAAAGGGATTTTCATACAAAGAGATAAACAAAGACAGTAACCTTTTTCATCTGCTGGTATAAGCACCCGGATGACTTGGCAGCTTCATATTATTTACTTGATTTGTGACTGAAATATGAATTTTGATGATATCTGTGACATTTCCTTTGAAAAGTACTATAATCGTATTAGATTCAGATGGGAAGTACTTAAAAGGAGATGTGAATATGCTTTCAAATATTGGTGTTCCAGGATTAATTTTAATCCTTGTTTTAGCGTTAATCATATTCGGACCAAAAAAACTGCCGGAAATTGGCCGTGCTTTTGGTGAAACACTTAGAGAATTCAAAAAATCCACCCGTGATTTAACGAGTGACGTAATGGAAGAATTTGAACAGGATTCTAAGAAAAAAACGGTTAAATAAGGTGTAAGGATATACTTCTTGCACCTTTTTGTTTTGGTTTCAGATACAGCAGGCTGGGCCATAGCCTGGTTTTTTATAAAATTAGCAGGAGAATTATATGGAAGAAAAAGAGTTAAATTTAGTCGAACATCTAGATGAATTAAGAAAAAGACTCATTATAACGGCATCAGCATTTATCCTATTTTTTATTGCAGGCTTTGTTTTTGTGGAGGATATTTATAAATGGCTGGTAAGAGACCTGGACGTCAAATTGATTGTCCTGGGTCCAAGTGATATTATCTGGGTTTACTTTATGCTTGCTACGGTCATTGCAGTTGCAGGGACAATTCCCGTTCTGGCTTTGCAGATTTGGCTTTTTGTCAAGCCTGCCCTGACAGCCGCTGAGCGGAAGATTTCTCTTTCTTATGTGCCGGCGCTTTTTATATTGTTCATTATTGGCCTTTGCTTTGGCTATTTTGTCATTTTCCCCACCGTATTGAGTTTTCTTGTTGAATTGGGTGGAGAAATGTTTGAGGCTAATTTCACTGCGGATAAATATTTCCGCTTTGTCCTAAATATGACTTTGCCTTTTGGAGTTTTGTTTGAACTCCCTGTAGTCATCATGTTCCTGACTTCGCTTGGAATCATTAATCCTTATGTGCTTACTAAAATCAGGAAGTATGCTTATTTTATCCTTGTCGTGATTTCAGTTGTTATATCACCTCCTGACTTCATGTCTGATATTCTTGTCACTATTCCATTGCTTCTGCTTTATGAAATAAGCATCAACTTATCTAAAATTGTTTACAAAAGAAAGCTGAAAAAGGCAGAGAATTCAGGAGAGGCATCTTCTTAAAAAAATTAATCAGATAGCATAATCAGACACATTTCGAGCCGTATTTGGGGTATAATATAAACAAACGGGTGAAAAAGAGGATTGATATTTTGCTATTTAAAAGCCTAGAGTTCAAAAATGCTGTTGGACAGAAGGTAAAAATTATTGAAATTCCTGTATTGGCAAAAGATAGCCCTTATTATTTTATGATCCAAGTCCGTTTGAAAACTTTTATTGCGGCCACTAACGCCAATGAGAAAACACTTAAGAACCATTCATTTAGAGAATATCTAAAGCGAGTTTTAAAGTGGCCCGTCTATGAAGAGATTTTTAAGACTCCAGAATTAAAAAATAACGCATAACAACTTTGATGCCGGCAGCCAGCCGGTATTTTTTTGGCCACTTGAGGAGGAGAAATACAGGCTATATATTTATCGCTTTATTTGTATTTTGCTTAAATGTATAATATGAACTAATTGTTAATCCAGGGGAAGTGAAAGCATAATGGCTAAAATTAAAATTGTTACAGATTCTACAGCTGACCTATCCAGCGAATTGATTGAAAAATTCGATATTGAAGTTGTCCCGCTATCTATTCACATAGAAGGTAATACATACTTGGACCGGGTTGATATTACTCCTTCTGAATTCATGAGAAAAATGAAAGAAGCGGACGAGTTGCCTAAAAGCTCCCAGCCTCCTGCGGGAGTATTAGCTGAGGTGTATGACAGGTTTGGTGACCAAGGCTATGATATTCTCTCAATTCATATGACTGGCGGAATGAGCGGTACTGTTCAATCAGCAGAAAGTGCAGCAGCTATGTCACATGCAAATGTTACAGTGGTTGATTCAAGATATATATCCAAAGCACTGGCTTTTCAAGTATTGGAGGCTGCAAAAATGGCCAGCGAAGGGAAAAGTATTCAGGAAATTGTCAGCCGGCTGGAAACCATTCGCAGTAATACTAAATTATTTGTAGTAGTAGATACGCTGGAAAATCTTGTGAAAGGCGGAAGAATCGGCAAAGGCAAGGCCATGATCGGGTCCTTGCTGAATATAAAACCAATTGCCTCGCTTGAAGGCGGTGTATACACACCAGTTGCCAAAGTAAGAAGCCATACACAGGTGGCCAAGTATTTGGCCAAGCAATTTGCAGAGGATATCAAAGGGAAAACAATAAAAGGTGTAGGCCTTGTCCATGCAGAAGGCATTGAGTTAGCTTCTAAACTGAAGAAAATGATTGAAGAGCTGGATGCTGCTGCAGAAATTGAAATCGAAGAAACAACTCCAATTATCAGTACACATACAGGGCCAGGAGCAATTGGATTTATGTATCATCTGGAAGATTAATAAAACGGACGCATGGCTATCAGGCTATGCGTTTTTTTGCAGTTTAGGAATTTATAAAATATAACGATGTGAATAACTTTGATGAAAAATTATCTGCATCCAGCTCCTACCCGATCAAGGGCCTTCCGTTTTTGTTCAGGATATAAATGCTGCACTTTTAAAACTTTGGCGTTTTTAGAGGATTTCAGCAGAATTTTGCCGAAAAAGGTTAGATAGCTACTTAGAATATAAGGAATCGGTGACTGCTATATGAAGGATCAAATAAAAAATCTGCCTTTGTTCAGAAAAGTACTGTTATTCTCCTTCCTCATTTCTATCTTTGTCACAGTTTTTACAGCAGGCATCAGCTTTATGGTTGAAACCCGGCATCTGGAGAAGCAGCTTACAGATAGAGTGACTGACATGGCTTCTCTTTGGAGCTCTGTTATAGAGTACAAAGATGTTGAAAAAGTAAAGGAATATCAAAATCCGTCCGATCCGGCTTATAAAAGGCTGCAACATCTTATTTCATTGGTAAATGAAAAGGCAGCCTATTCAAATGCTTCACTGCTGATGCCGGAAAAAAGTGATGATAACTCGGTAAAGTTATTAGTAACTTCCAAAAGCTCTAAAGAAATGGGCCTGGAATCATTTTCATTTTATTCGGCAAGTGACGATTTTATAGATGGTTTCACGGAAGCTGTGCAGAAGAGAAGTACTGCATCCAGTAAAGTTTATCAGGATCAGTTTGGCACCTGGATTTCTGCCTTTTCCCCTATTGTGGACTCTAAAGGAAATATTATTGCCATATTATGTATCGATATTGATGCTGCTGTGCTGAAATCGATTCAAAGAGATTTAGCCCTTTATTTATCAGGCTTATTTTTAATCATTATCTTTTTAGTATATTTTGTTTTGAAACGGGGTCTTAAAAAAGTATTAGAGCCAATTAATGATATTATTTCAGGTTTTAAAGAAGTCAGCAGCGGTAATTTTAACGTAAAGTTAAAGCCTTCTAATCAAGCAGATTTAGGCATTCTTTCAGAGAGATTTAACTTTATGACCACCCGGCTGGCTATCCTTTTTGAAAGACTGTCTGCCACTTCCGAGCAATTTGGGACAGTGCCAAGGAATACTCCCTCTTCACATCGCTTTGAAGAAGCAATAGGGGAAATGGAGCATATCATGGAAAGGACAAAGATTCTTAAAGAGCTGCAAAGAGCTGAAAAGATGAACGCAATTGGCCAGCTTGCTGCTTCGGTGGCACATGAAATCAGAAACCCAATGACGGTAGTAAAAGGATTTCTACAAATTTTTTTGGCTAAGGAAGAAATGACCGAAGAAGAAAAAATGTACATAAAGCTTATGATTGATGAGATGGACAGGGCGGAAACAATCATAAACGATTATTTATCCCTTGCCAAACCTGATATAGAGCAAGTAGAGGCAATTAATGCCGGAGAACTTGCTGCCGGTGTAATTGATCTAATGAACTCTTATGCCATGATGTCAAAAAATATATCTGTTGCTTCCGAGATATCTGAAGGTATATGGATACAAGGGAATGCCAGTGAGTTAAAGCAGGTTTTGATCAATATTTATAAAAACGGCATTGAAGCCATGAAAAATGGGGGCTGTTTGTCACTTTCGGTATCCAGTGAAGGTATATATGGTGTTTTTGAAATTTCTGATACCGGGATTGGTATGACAAGAGAAGAAATGGATAGATTGGGAACCGCTTTTTATTCTTTGAAAGAAAAGGGAACTGGGATGGGCCTGCTGGTATGCTACCAAATTGTCGACCGGATGAAGGGACGTATTGAGGTTAATAGTGAAAAAGGAAAAGGAACGGTATTCCGGATATTCATTCCGCTGGCAATTGATTAGATTTATAGAGCTTTATCCTGTAATTGAAAATATTTGCCATTCTTGTTTATCCCCCGAATAAAATGAATTATGGGGGTGTAGGGTTGAAGAAAAAAAATGTCCTTTTATTCAGTGACTTTGGAATAGATGATTTTGTTGCGGTGATTTTTGCCTTTTTCTCAGAAGAAATCAATATCGTGGGGATTGTTGGTGATTATGGAAATGTATCAAGGGAAGATGCCATCCGAAATGCTGCATATCTGCAAGAAGTAACTGGACACAAGGAAATTCCTGTATTCAGCGGAGCTGTTTTGCCATTAACCGGGGAAGTTCCGGTGTATTATCCTGACGTCCACGGTATAGAGGGACTCGGCCCGATTGTGCCGAATCTGGAGAATTCCAATGACATATTTGAAAATTTTGATGATTTCAAAGACCTGATCCAGAAGTATGAAAATGATATAACTATAGTAAATGTAGGCAGGCTTTCATCACTGGCTGCGGCATTTATTCTTTACCCTGGACTCATGAGTAAAGTCAGTGACTTTTACATAATGGGAGGGGCATTTAATGTTCCTGGCAATGTGACTCCGGTAGCTGAAGCAAATTTTTATGGTGATCCATATGCGGCCAATGTTGTGTTTGCGAATGCACCGAAGAAAATTCATATTCTTCCTTTGGATGTAACGATGTCTGCAATCATTACACCAGCTGTTGTCGACGCCCTTGATGCTTATTATCAGTCTGTACAAAATGAAGTAGGCTTGCTTATTAAGCCTATGGTTGATTATTATTTTAATTTTTATAAAGGAACCTCCCCTGGCATAAGCGGCAGTCCCCTGCACGATTTGTTAACCTTTTGGGCAATGCTAGAAGAAGCTGAAATTCAATATATGGAAGTCCCGGTAAAAATAATTGTCAACAGAGGGGAGGCGTTCGGCCAGAGCATTGGAGATTTTAGGAATGCACCTCCTGAAGATAAGATGAAATACCGGATTCATCGGATTGCTGTACAATTTAATTATTCAAGTTTTATCAAGATATTTTATGAGATAATGACCAATCATAAAACGAAAACACCCTAAAAAGAAAAATGTGTTTATGCGGATGCTTCCGGCTTATCCCGCTATTTCTTAAAAAAGAGGCAAAAGCTTCTATTCACAAGTTTGTCACAAGTACTTCTTTCTTCTTTCAAGAATATTTGCTAAAATTAGCATCGTAACTAATTAAAGCAGGTGAATGTATGAGAAAAAGAGTTTTTGCCATTATCGTTTCAGTTTTTATGCTTTTAGTCCTTTCAGCATGTGGACAGAGTGGCATAAAGGATGCGTTAAACTGGGAACTTGCAGATTTTAAGTATACAAATCAGGACAATCAGGAAATTGGTTTAAAGGATCTTGAAGGCAAGGTATGGGTTGCGGACTTTATTTTTACTAACTGTGAAGATGTATGTATGCCAATGACAGCTAATATGAAGAAGCTTCAGGATTTGGCTAAGAAGGAAGGCATTAAAAATATCGAATTTGTTTCTTTCAGTGTTGACCCCAAGGTTGATACACCGGAGGTATTAAAGGAATTTGCATCAACATACAATGCAGATTTCACCAATTGGCATTTTCTGACCGGCTATTCCCAGGAAGAAATTGAAAAGTATGCTATGGAATATTTCAAAGCCATTGTGAAAAAGCCGCAAACAGGCGATCAGGTTATCCATGGAACTGATTTTTACCTTGTTGACCAGAACGGCAATGTAATGAAATATTATACCGGTCTTAATGAAATTCCATTAGATGAAATAATGAATGATATTAAAGCCTTGCAATAGACCTTGGAAAAGGTCTATTTTTCTTTTCAGATAAGCCCGGGAACCTTCCGGGCAAAAGCTAATTCTTTTTAATAGTAAAGTACATGTTATAATATGATTGAATTATATAGGCAGGTGATAGTATGATAAAAAAATTCACCTTCATCTTTTTGATCATGCTTCTTCTCGCCTCCTGCAGTTCCTCAAACAACAGCGAAATCATTCATTCTGAAAAAGAATCTAAACTTGCACTTAAAGAGGAGATTCCCTTCGACTTTTTTCCAAGAAATATTACTGTTGCTGCAGTAGGGGACTCTTTAACCCAGGGGGTTGGAGACAGTACTGAACGCGGAGGCTACGTGCCATATCTTGAAATGTCACTGGAAAAAGACAAAAGTGTGAAAGACGCTGTTTTTTATAATTTTGGAGTAAGAGGCAATCGTTCCGATCAATTATTGAAAAAGCTAGGGACTGAAGAAGTAAAAGATGTTGTGAAGAGTGCAGACGCGGTTATCATAACCATTGGCGGAAATGATGTGATGAAAGTAGTCCGCGAGAATTTTTCAAACCTAAAGCTGAGAGCTTTTGTTAAGGAAAAGAAAAAATATGAGCAGAATCTGATTGATGTTTTAGATGCGATTAAAGAGGTAAACCCTAATAGTAAAATCATTTTAATAGGATTATATAATCCCTTCTTAAAATGGTTTTCCGAAATAACGGAAATAAATGATATTCTTGAAGATTGGAATGGCACAAGCCAGACAATATTAAAAAAGTATCCGGGAACCTATTTTGTTGAAATAGATGATATTTTCGAAAATACCGATGATAATCTTTTATATACAGACTATTTTCACCCAAATGACAAAGGATATGAATTAATAGCTGACCGAGTTCATCAAATCCTCACAGAAGAAGTTCTGAAAGAAATTCCGTATAAAAGGAAAGCAGAAGGAAATGGAGAGAAGATTATTGAAAGATAGCAAATGGAAAAAGCTGTTTTTTGCGCTGCTGGTCATTAATGCACTCATCTTAATTGTGCTGTTTATTTTTATCAGCATGCCGGCAGATGATGAAGGCTATACAGCGATCACCGAGAATAGTGATAATTATGTTCCTTTTAACATAAAAGCCAATAAAGAAGACTTGAATAGAGTCATTAACCACTATCTTGAAAAAGAAGGACTGACAGGGGCAATAGATTATAAAGTTCTCTTGAATGATGAAGTTGATTTATATGGCACAATCCCTTTTTTCAGCCAGGATTTGCAAATGAAATTATCATTTGAACCAGAAGCCTTGGAGAATGGGGATGTTGTCCTCCAGCAAAAGTCCATATCTGTAGGGCAGCTGAATCTTCCTGTATCACATGTCCTAAAGCTGGTAAAAGACCGCTACAAGGTTCCAGAAGGGGTCACAATCCAGCCGCAGAAAGAACGAATTTATGTGTCGCTGCAGGAGATGAAGCTGAAAAGTGATGTAAAAGTAAAAGTGGATGAATTTAATTTAAAGCAGGATGATATTCGTTTTACCCTTCTTGTGCCGGTTAAATGAGAAAAGGGAATCCTTTCGCAAAGGATTCTTTTTCTGTTAATGGGTATTTGAACCCATTAGTCTGGAATCAGAATTGCTTCAAGCACAGGCTCATTGGCAACAGAACCTACAGCCAATAGGGTGTAAGCCTGGTCTGCTTGAAATTGCATCCGAGGAATTGCCAGTGCTACATTGGGGGTGCCTGAAATCCTTGCTTCCAAGTCGACAGTCATTGGAGTTAAGGCCAGATATTTGCTTGCCTGCCTGAAAGCGATATTGGGAAAAACGACATCCCGGTTTTTTACGGCGATATCAACCGCAGGAGCATCAGCTGAAAGATGGGCAAATCTGACTTTTGTTTCTCCAGCAGGCACTTTATGGTGGTCTTCTAAAATAACAAGCTTTAATTTCGATGCAATTCCTGCGGCAGCAATTGTATAAGCCTTACCTGCGGCAGCAATGATTTTTCTGCTTAGAAGCGTGGACACCATATTGCCTGCTCGATATATGTCTATCTGATGCTTGCCGGCTGGCAGGGAAGCATAGCCGCTTGCTTCTTTATAGTGGAAGTCCTTCAAAATACGCGTACCGTCTACATAAATATCAACCTGACCGGCATCAGGTGAACCATGAAAGATCCGTACTTTTGCCTGCTGTCCCTCAGAAGGCTGCTGGTTTTGTGTCCGCATTATTTGAAAAGCCTGATTCAGGCAATGTAAATGTTTATAGTAATAAGCAATATGCTGTGCAGGATCAATATATTTAAAATACTGCGAAAGAAGATCATACTTAGCTGCTCTTTGGAAGTACCATTGCCGATTTCTCTCTGAAGCCATGCTTCTCCCTCCTAAATCTGCTCCAATAACATATGCTTCTGACTGGATGAATGCCACATGGGGAAAATGAAGTAGAAAAAAAATAGGCTTTACTTCTGGTGCAATATTCCATATAATATAAACAAATAAACGAAAGCGGGTGATGTGCTATGAAAAGAGAAATTTATGCAAATACGTTCATTGTAAAAAATTCAGGCACAGCCCAAATGGAGATCGTTTAATCGAGCGGAACAGTTAGTTTTCCACTGCTTATTGAACCTTGCATTATTAAACCATGGGCTGATTGCCTATGGTTTTTTGTATGTAAATTAAATTTCTATAAGCATGGAGGAACAAACATTGACAATCAATAAATTTGGATTTAATAACTTTTTTAAAGAGGCTTTTTCAGTGTATGAAGATAAAGATTATCAAATTGGCCGTGTTGCACTAGAGCATAAAAGAATGTATCGCGTTTGGACAGATAACTCTGAAATGCTTTGCGAAGTATCAGGGAAGTTTTCTTTCAGTGCATCTTCAAGGGAAGATTATCCTGCTGTCGGTGACTGGGTTGTCATCAAAGAAAGGGCAGGAGAACAGCGAGGGACGATTCATGCTGTCCTTCCAAGAAAAAGCAAATTTTCACGGAAAATTGCAGGGATGAATACTGAAGAGCAAATTGTAGCAGCCAATGTAGACACTATTTTCCTTGTTAATTCTCTTAACGAGGATCTTAATTTAAGGAGATTGGAACGTTATTTGCTTTTATCATGGGAAAGCGGGGCAAATCCTGTTATAGTTCTTACCAAGGCTGATCTTTGTGAAAATCTGGAGGATCAGCTTGCTGATGTGGATAGTGTCGCCATGGGTGTTCCTGTTATCTCAATCAGCGTCATTGAAGAGAAGGGAATAGACCAGCTTAAGCCTTTTTTAGAGCCAGGAAAAACAATCGCCTTACTCGGCTCTTCAGGCGTAGGGAAATCCACTCTTACAAATTACCTTCTTGGCGAGGATAAGCAAAAAGTCCAGGATATTAGGATTAGTGATGATAAAGGAAAGCATACAACTACCCATCGGGAGCTCATCCTGCTGCCTGACGGTGCCATATTAATTGATACTCCAGGAATGAGAGAGCTTCAGCTGTGGGAAAGTGAAAATGGGCTTTCTGAAAGCTTCACAGATATTGAGCAAGCCGCTGAAAACTGCAGGTTCAGGGACTGTACACATGAAAATGAGCCAGGCTGTGCTGTGCATAGGTTGATAGAGGATGGAGACATATCAGGGGAACGTCTTAACAGCTATAAAAAGCTTCTCAAGGAACTCGCTTATCTGGACAGAAAGCAGGATAAGAGAGCCCAATCTGAAGAACGCAAACGCTGGAAAAAAGTGAGTGCCGGAGCAAAGAACAAAAGAATGTGAAAATTCATAAACCTCAGAAACCTCTTCGCTAAAGAGGTTTCTTTTGCATATAAGGAATCTTTTCATTAATCTTATGTATATAGCTTTAAATTATCATTCTAAGGGAAAAAGTAAAAGATAGAAAAGTGCCGGAAAGAGGTGGAGTAAATGACAGAGAAACTATTTGAAAAGGCAACATTTGCAGGAGGCTGCTTTTGGTGTATGGTAAAACCTTTTGATGAACAGCCTGGAATTAAAGAAGTAATATCCGGATATACCGGAGGAAATGTAAAAAATCCTACTTACCAGCAAGTCTGTTCAGAAACGACTGGTCATTACGAAGCAGTTCAAATTACATTTGATCCTGTGGTTTTCCCATATGAAAAGCTTCTTGAACTATATTGGCAGCAGATTGACCCAACAGATGCAGGCGGGCAGTTCTATGATCGCGGCCAATCATATCAGACAGCGATTTTCTATCATAATGAAAAACAAAAGCAATCAGCAGTAGAATCCAAACAAAAGCTTGAAGAAACCGGACCATTTACGAAACCGATAGTTACCAGGATTCTGCCTGCTTCAGACTTTTATCCTGCAGAAGACTATCATCAGCATTATTACAAAAAAAATCCGGATAGATACAGTTCCTATCAAACCGGCTCTGGAAGAAAGGCATTTATTAATAAGCATTGGGGTGAAAGATAATGGCAAAAAATAGAGAAGATTTAAAGCAGAAACTTGATCCAATGCAATATGAAGTCACTCAGAATAATGGCACGGAGCCGCCATTCCGCAATGAATATTGGAATGAATTTAAAGAGGGAATCTATGTCGATATTGTTTCCGGCAAGCCTCTCTTCAGCTCAAAAGACAAGTATGACGCAGGATGTGGCTGGCCAAGCTTCACAAAGCCCATACAGGATGAAGAAATTGTGGAAAAAGAAGACCGCAGCCACTTTATGGTCAGAACGGAAGTGAGAAGCAAATCAGCCGATTCCCATCTTGGTCATGTTTTTGATGATGGGCCGGGACCTGAGGGCCTCCGTTATTGCATTAATTCTGCTGCACTAAGGTTTATTCCTAAGGAAAAACTGGAGGAAGAAGGCTATAAAGAATTTCTGCGATTATTTAATGATGCAAACTAAGAAATGGAAGGTGTTTTTATGTTTAAGAAATTATTTGGCAAAAAGGAAGCAGTTAAAGCAATTGAGGTTAAGGCTGCTTTGACAGGCACGGCAGTTAATCTGGAAGACGTGCCTGATCCTGTATTTGCAGAAAGAATGATGGGGGACGGTATTGCAATCGAACCTGCAGAAGGGGTGGTTGTTTCCCCGGTAAATGGAGAAGTAGTTCAAGTGTTTCCTACCAAGCATGCAATTGGCATTCGTGCTGAGAATGGTGCAGAGATTTTAATTCATATAGGCCTTGAAACGGTTTCGATGAAAGGGGAAGGGTTTGAGACCCATATTTCCGAAGGATCAAAGGTCAGTGAAGGGGATAAGCTTGTCACTTTTGATTTAGCTCTAGTTAAAGAAAAGGCAAAGAGCACTATCACTCCGATCATTGTCACTAATGGCGACCAGGTCGCTTCTCTTGAGAAGAGTGTGGAGGGACCTGTGGCTAGAGGGACATCTACGATTATGACTGTTACTGCAAAATAATTAGAAAAAGCCGCCTAATTTTTAGGCGGCTTTCAGACTGTCGACAAACTCGATGAAAATCGTGCTTGTCTGCAGTCTTTTTTATTTTAAAATAGAAGTAATACAATG